>JAWVYG010000152.1:0-6349 GCA_033722815.1 Halioglobus sp. | reverse complement strand
GCAGTGCTCGCGCAGGCCCTCGGGGGCCGCGCCTGCCACGGCGTCGGCGATCACGAAGGCCGGCGGCACCGGCAGGCCCATGCCGACCAGACGCGCCAGGCCGTAGGCCTTGCCGCCGACGGACTCATCGGCGATCTCATCCAGCGTGAGGATGCGTGGCGTCACGGTGTGTTCGCGCCCCGCCGCTCAGGACGCCAGGTCGTATTCGTGCAGGCCGCTCTCGTCCTGCAGGCGGCTGAACTGCTTGAAGTTGCCGGGAAACAGAAACGGCGCGTGGCCGGAGGCGTTGCGGTAGTAGCTGTTGCAGTCGCTGCTGCCCCAGGAAAAGTTCTCGAAACGGTCCGCCATCCAGGCGTTGTAATCGTCGAAGGCCTGCTGCCTGACGTCCATCGCGCTGCGGCCGCTGTCGCGCAGCTCGCCGAGCAGGCGCACGATGGTGCGGATGCTCTGCTCGGCGGTGATGAAGTAGGAGACGTTGAGCACCAGCCCGTTGGGCCCGACCGCGAAGAAGTAGTTCGGGAAGCCCGGCACGGCGATGCCCTTGTGGGCCCGCGGATCGTCCGCCATCACGTCTGCCAGGGACTGGCCCTGATCACCGGTGACCTCGATGCGATCGAAATCGAGGATGCGGTAGCCCGTGCAGTAGATGATGACGTCGACCTCCAGCGCGCGGCCGTCCGCGGTCACCAGGCCGTTGGGCGTGACCTCTGCCAGGCCGCTGGCCACCAGTTCCACGTGGGGCTCGTTGAATGCCGCGTAGAAGTCGTCGGAGACCAGGCCGCGCTTGCAGCCGTAGTGCGTGTCCGGCAGCAGCGCCTCTTTCAGCTGCGGGTCGTCGACGCTGCGGTCGATGTAACGCCGCACCACGCCCTCGAACTGGCCCATGCGCTTGTGCCCATGGGTCACCGCATACTCCACCTGGCCCATCAGCGTGGACTGCCACTTGCGCAGCAGCCGGATCAGGAACGGGAAACGCTTGAAGAGTCGCTTGGTACGCGCGCTGTAGGGCTTGCGGTTGCGCGGCATGATCCAGTTGGCCGAGCGCTGCAGCACAAAGAGGTGGCCGACGGTCTTCGCCAGCTCCGGTACGATCTGCACCGCGCTGGCCGCGGAGCCGACCACGGCGACGCGCTTGCCGGCGAGGTCCACGTCGTGGTTCCAGCGCGTGGCGTGCCAGCTCGGGCCGCTGAAGCTGTCCATGCCCGGGACATCCGGGTACAGCGGCGTGTGCTGGTTGCCCATGGCGTTGATCACCACGTCGAACTCATGGGTGTCACCGTCGCTCGTGGTGAGCTGCCAGTGTCCGCCATCGCGGTAGCGGGCGCTGTCGATACGCGTGTTCAGGCGCAGGTGCGGGTCAAGGCCGAATTCCGTGGCACAGCGCTGCAGGTAGGCCTGGATTTCCGCGTAGCCGACGAAGTTGGCGCTCCAGTCGGGATTCGGCGCATACGAAAAGGAATAGGAGTGCGCCCACACGTCGCAGGCCAGGCCCGGGTAGCTGTGCAGCCGCCAGGTGCCGCCCGGGGCGTCGAGTGCGTCGAAGATGGTGAAGTCGCTGAAGCCCTGCTGCAGCAACTCCCTGCCGGCGGCGATGCCGGCGGGCCCGGCGCCGATGATGGCGACGCGAAAATCGTGGGGTTCGGCCATGGCTATCCAGACTCCGTGAACACAGTAACGGGGACGCCCAGCCTCGCACAACGCGTTGCCAGATCAAGATGTGCGGCCCAACTTTTTAAACCTGTTCCGGTCGAATTGAACGGGGCCCGCGGGCGGTCATTGCACCGGAGCCGACAACGAGACGACAGCGGCACCCTGGCCGACTTGCCGCAGTGCTGCGGCAGGCACAACGCGCACGATTGGCGTGTGCACTACACCGTCTGCGCGAACTCCTCGGCGTAGGCGAATAGCGCCGGCGCGCCGCCGGTGTGCAGGAACACGATATTCTCCGACCCGTCGAACCGCCCCTGCCGCACGTGGTCGATCAGCGCCGCCATGGCCTTGCCTGTGTAGACCGGGTCCAGCACGATCGCTTCCAGCCGCGCCACCAGCCTCACCGCGTCCAGGCATTGCGGCGTCGTCTGCCCGTAGCCCGTGCCGACATAGCCGCCCTCGACCTGGATGCTCGCCGCCGGTATCGCCGACCCTGCCCCGACGTGCTCCAGCGTCGCGTTGCACAGCGCCTCGATCTCGGCCCGCAGGGCGGCCGCGTCCGGGTTGTACACCGTGACGCCGTGTACCCGGGCGTCGTGTCCCTGGATGTGCAGCCCGGCCAGCATGCCCGCCTGTGTGCCGCCGGTGGACGACGCCAGGTAGATGGCGTCGAAGGTGGGCAGCTGCGCCAGCAGTTCCTCGACCATGGCGAGGTAGCCGAGATTACCCACCGCGCCGCTGCCGCCGAGGGGAATGAACGTCGGGGTGCGGCCCTGTGCCGCCAGGTCTTCCAGCAGCTGCAGGATGTATGCCGGCGCCTCGGCCTCGCTCGCTAGCCGGTGCACGTTCGCGCCGAGCAGGGTGTCGAGGATCACGTTGCCGGAATCGGTGGCGTTCCAGCCGTGCCGGTCGACCGCCTCGACCAGTACGGCCTCGCACTGCATGCCGGCCACCGCGGCAGCGGCCGCGGTCTGGCGCACGTGGTTGGATTGCACCGCGCCGACGGTGACCAGGGTGTCTACGCCCTCTGCGCGCGCCTCCCCCAGCAGGTACTCCAGTTTCCTGACCTTGTTGCCGCCGAGGGCAAGCCCGGTACAGTCATCGCGCTTGATCCAGAGGGTCGGGCCGCCCAGCTCCGCGCCCAGGCGTTCCAGGGGCTGCAGCGGCGTCGGCAGGTGCCCCAGTGCAAATGTCGGGAATTTCTCGAGGTATGTGCTTATCACACCGCTCTCCGTCGTCAGGCAGCGTCGCCAATGGCTCGGCGCCCCTGGCCAGGCGTGTTGCATGGCGTCGCACAGGCAGGCCCGTCGACACCATTGCTGCGATCTACAGCAGCAAGGCAGTCAGCAGCAGGGACAACGCGGCCACGACACTGAGGCGCAGTCGCAGCGCCGCATAGTAGCCCGGCTGCGGGGCGAACATCGGGTGCCGGCGCTCCACCGCCACGGTGATTAATAGCGAAACCGCGAGCAAAAGCAAGGCGTGACCGCGCTCGAGGAGAACGACGCCCAGGCAGGCCGCGACGACCATTGCGTTGCTCAGCAGCAGGATGGCGGGATGACGCCGCAGCAGCGCGATGCCCCACCACGCGCCGACCAGGAAGCACAGGATGGCGAGCGCGTAGGCCGCGATGGCCGGGCCGATGAGCGGGGCGAGATCGCCGCGCGCCCCTAACAGCAGCGGCGCAGCGGCGAAAGGCAGCAGGCCCGCCCAGCCAAGCGCACTCGCCGTGCGCGGCACCGTGAGCGTCTTCACGGCGCATCCTCGCGCAGCACACAGCCGTACAGCCGGCTGTAGCGACGCCGGGCCCAGTAATTGTACAGCGGCACCGTCAAGGCGCGGATCCCCGGCAGGAGCAGTACCCGCCACAACAGGCCGAAGCGGGTGTGCTGCCACATCGCGACGTTGGCCGCGAGGCCGACCACCATCTCGCCGCCGGCGCGGCGCAGGTGCAGGGACTGCAGCAGGGCCTCGCGTGAGGGCAGCGCGGCGTCGCGAGCACCGTGGATATCCTGGAAGGCCAGCGTGGGTCGGGCCAGTCGTCGCAGCAGCGCCACCTCGCGCATGCACAGGGGGCAGCGCCCGTCGTAGAACAGGGTATCCACGGCGACCCCGCTTTCGGCACCCCTCGCACCACGGGCCGCCCGCGGGCGGTGGAACCCTGTCGCCGATCGTCTGGCCTGCATCTACCCCTTTCCTTTCATACCGTGCCGTTGCAGCGGCACCTCGCCCCTTTATACGAATGCAGAGTGCGATCAGGCCACTGCCCGGTCTGCCCGGCTTTCGCACAGCGACCACTGCCCTACCCCTGAACCGCGGTCAACGCACGCACGTACTATAGTGAACGCAGGCAGCACGCCCTGCGAAAACTGCGGAAGCCACCATGCGCGCACTGTACTGGTTCAGGAACGACCTGCGCCTCAACGACAACCCCGGCCTGCTGGCACAGGCGGAGGCCGATCGCCTGCTGCTCGTCTACATCTGGCCGCGCAACCGGCCCTGGTGCAATGTCACCGGCATGGGCGAGCAGCGCGAGCGCTTCCTGCGCGAGAGCCTGCAGTCCCTGCGCGAGGGCCTGCAACTCATCGGCCAGGACCTGCTGGTGCTGCACGGTTCACCGGAGCTGGTCATCCCGGACCTCGTGCGCGACTACGACATCGACCGCGTGGCCACCAGCCGCGCACCCGGGTACTACGAGCGCAGGTCGGTAGAGAACCTGCAACAGCGCCTGCGCATTCCCGTGACGGTGCACGCGGGCAACACGCTTTTTCGCGAGGAGCAGCTGCCGTTCGCGCTCGACGATATGCCTAAGCAGTTCACGCCGTTCCGCAAACAGGTAGAGGACCTGCGCTACGACCAGCCGCTGGCCAGGCCCGACGTACTGCCGCGGGCGCCGGCCGCTCCCTTCGCCGACATTCCGCCGGCGGCGCAGCGGCCGCACTCCGCCCTGCCGCTGCGCGGCGGCAGCCTGGCCGCCAACCGCCGGCTGCGCCAGTTCGTCTTCGAGGACCGGGACATCGTCAACTACAAGCAGACCCGCGACTGCCTCGACCCCCTGGGCGGGTCCAGCACGCTGTCACCCTGGCTTGCCACCGGCTGCCTGTCACCGCGGGAGGTGGCTGCCGCCGTGCACCGCTTCGAACGGCGCCACCTCGCCAACGAATCCACCTACTGGCTGTACTTCGAGCTGCTGTGGCGCGAATTCTTCCAGTGGCGCGCCCTGCGCGACGACGTCAACCTGTTCCGGTCGCGCCTGCGCAAGGCGCGGCTGCACAACTGCACCTTCGAGCCGCGCAGCTTTGCGCGCTGGTGCGCCGGCGATACGGACTATCCCATCGTCAACGCGGTGATGCGCCAGCTGGTCGCCACGGGCTGGGCGAGCAACCGCGGTCGCCAGATCGCGGCCAGCTGCCTCGTCAACGAGCTGCAGCTGGACTGGCGCTACGGCGCCGCCTTCTTCGAAAAGCACCTGCTGGACTACGACGTGGCCAGCAACTACGGCAACTGGCAGTACCTCGCCGGCGTGGGCGCGGACCCGCGCGGCGGGCGCCACTTCGACCTGGAGCAACAGGCGCGCCAGCACGACCCGGACGGCACCTTCGTGGAGAAATGGGGCGGACGCAGACCAAAGCAGCCGCGCTACGTGGCCGATGCCGCCGACTGGCCCATATCGGGCTGAGCCGGTGAAGAAGAGCGACCTGCCCCGCAAGACCTGCCCGGTATGCAACCGGCCGTTTGCCTGGCGTGCCCGCTGGCGCAATAACTGGGAACAGGTCGTGTACTGTTCGAGGCGCTGCGCGGGCAACCGCAACCGGCGCCCGCGCTAACCCCCGCTCTATTTGAACGACCTCACCCACGCCGGCTTGATCGGCAGCATCGCTTGTCCACAACTACCCCGCTTGCCACCGCTCATCCGGTGCAAGCCCGTAGGTCGAGGCGGCCGCGAACGAGGGCCGCTCAAACAGCAGGTGTTACGGATGCGGAGGAGTCGTCCTGTGCACGAGAGCGACGGCGCTTGCCAGGCAACATGCCCTTCAGCGCACCCGGCAGTGCGAGCATGGCGGGCGTGGCCACCAGCGTCAGCACCGTGGCGAAGGACAGGCCGAAGACGATTGCCTGGGACAGCGGTGCCCAGAACATCGCCATCTCCCCCTCGACGGTAATCGTGCGCGAGATGAGGTCGACGGAGAAGCCGCAGGCCAGCGGCAGCAGGCCGCACACCGTGGTTACCGTGGTCAGCAGTACCGGGCGCAGCCGCTGCGCCGTGGCGCGCACGATGATCGCAGGAGTATCCAGCTCCGGGTGCTGCCGGCGCAGGTGATTGAAGGTATCGATCAGGATGATGTTGTTGTTGACCACGATGCCCGCCAGCGCCAGTACGCCGACGCCGGTCAGCAGCGCGCTGAACGGGTTCGCCAGCAGCAACAGGCCGAGCAGCACGCCGGCCGTCGACATCACGACCGCGGCGAGGATCAGCACGCTCTGGTAGAAGTTGTTGAACTGGGTCACCAGCAGGATGAACATGAGCGCCAGCGCCAGCGTGAAAGCGGCGGAGACGAAGGCCATGGAATCCGCCTGCTCCTCGTTGGCACCGCGGAAGCGGATGGTAACGGCCGGGTCGAACGCCTGCTGCTGCAGCCAGGCGTCGATTTCCCGTACCATCGCGTCGGCCATGACGCCCTCGCGCACGTCGGCGCGG
>JAWVYG010000151.1:0-6350 GCA_033722815.1 Halioglobus sp. | reverse complement strand
GGCCGCTTCGTCGAGCAGCCCGTGCCCGGAGGGCAGCGCTACCTGTATGGACAGCACCTCGCCCTCGGCGGTCATGGTGACATCCAGTTCCAGGCGTCCTTCCAGGTTGCGGCGCACGGCCCGTTTGGGATAGCGAATCTCGCTGTACACCATGCGCACCAGCTGCTTGTGGAACGCATTGAGGCGCTGTGAGTACTCCTGTATTCCCAGGGCCTGGATTTCCTGCTCCAGCGGATTCCCCGGGAGCATTTCGGGTGTCGGCAGCAGCGATGCCACCTGCAGCACGTCCTCCAGCACGCCGGCCGTGGCGAGGCCGGTTTCGGCAGGCGCAGCGTCGAGCCGCGGCAATAACGTGGCTACCCCGGCCAGCTCCTCTTCCAGTGGGCCAACGGGTTGCTCGTTGGGA
Source organism: Halioglobus sp. (assembly GCA_033722815.1). Lineage (GTDB taxonomy): Bacteria > Pseudomonadota > Gammaproteobacteria > Pseudomonadales > Halieaceae > Marimicrobium. The sequence goes on along the minus strand of JAWVYG010000151.1, from coordinate 5,944 downwards.
GCAGCGGCGTTTGCGGGCAGTACGGCGCCCGGCCCGGCACTCGCAACAATGTCGGTGCCCGGGGCCTGCACCTCGGCGGCGGTATCGGCGATTGCCCATTCCGCACCGGCGGTATCCGTATCCGGGGCCTGCAGCCCTTCGGCGGTGTCGGCCACTGCCGATGGCAAACCGGGGGCGTCGATGTCGATGGTACTGGCGGTTGCGTCGACCTCGGCAGGCTCGAGGCCCAGCATTTCCCCGGCGTCTTCGCCGCCAGCCAGCCAGCTGGCGATTTCGGCTTCGCGCTGGGGCGAGTAGGTATTCGCCTCGAGGGCGGAGAGCAACGAGGGATTGACCCTGGCGGCGGTGAGTTCGTTGCGGAAGCTGGTGGAGGGTCCACTCTCGCCCACCCACCCCATCAACAGGTAGTCGGCGACGGACTTGTCCTTGATACGCGCCAGTTCATGGCCGTTGAGCAGTGCGACGGTTTCGTTGTTCTCGTTCAGGCGCACTTCGAGGGAGTCACCCGCGTAGAGACTGGTGTTTACCGCTGAAAGAATCGCATCGGCGAAGTCGGCTGTCGCCCTGTCCGGCGGCGAGCCGGTGGCGACCTCACTCTGCAGCAGCATGCCACCGAGCAGGCTGCGAATACTGGTGCGGCGGGCGACCACGCGGTACTCCATGATGCGGGCGCCGGCTGCCTGTGTGAAGTTCACGGGTTTCGGCGCCTCGCGCTCCAGGTAGATCCCGCCCAGGTAGATGTTGCGCCCCGTTTCCTGGTGCAGGCCGAGGCCCGCGAGATACAGGTCAGAGTCCACCGCCCGCGACGGCACCGCCACGACCAGCAAGGCCGCCAATAGCAGTGCCGAGTGCACCTGGCTTGCGTGTAACTGTCCCATGTCAATCATCTGTTGCGTTGTTACCGGGACTTTCAGGATTGCAAAGGGGCAGTGGGCGGGCAACAAAAAGGCGGAGAAAAGTCCAGAAATACGCCTTTTCTGACTACAGGCTTCGCTGGCGGAATATCACTTTATAACCGCGCATTATTTCAGCGACCGGAAGGCGCCGCGCGGCCCCTCCGGGCGCGATACAACCCCCGCAGGACGTCTTCAGACGCGCTGTACGGCGTCAGAACTCGTAAGCCAGTCTCGCGAAGGTGTTGATGCCCGCCGCCGGGAGGCGCTCCCTGGCGCCGATATCGGGATTGGCGGCACGGTTGTAGCCGCCCAGGTGCGGCCGGTAGCGGCGGTCGAAGAGATTGTCCACGCCGGCGCTGACCGATAGCTGGTCGCTGGCCTGCCAGCGCACCAGCAGGTTGACCACGCCGTAGTTGGCGCTGCGTTGCTCGCGGTTGGTCGCACTGACGTTGTCCTGCTCCGCGTAAGCTATGCCTTCCAGTTCCGTACTGAACGCATGTCTGCGGTAGTGCAGGCGCAGCGTCGCGTTCGGGGGTGCGATGCGGTACAGCTCGTCATCGCTGGCGTCGTCGCGTTTGCCGCGCACGTAGTTCACAAGACCCGACAGGGACCAGTGATTGCTCAGCTGCCAGGCCCAGTCCATGTCGAAGCCGTACAGCCGGGCGTCCACGTTGTCGAAGATCAGCGGGTCGGCGTTGTTGGTGCCGTTCATGTTGTTCATCATGCGCACCAGCATGATCGCGGCCTGGTTGTCACTGGGCACGCCCTGGATATAGTCCTTCACGCTGCTGTAGTACACGCGCGGCGACAGGGTGAGCCCGTTGCGGCTGTAGTCCATGCCCAGTTCCAGCGTGCGTGACACTTCCGGGTCCAGCTCGATGTTGCCGGTGTACAGGTTGCCGTCGGCCAGTCCGCCGGTGGCTTCCAGTGGCAGCCACAGGAAGCGTTCCTGGTAACTCGGTGAGCGTGTCTTGCGGGCCAGGCCAAGGTAGAGCTTGTTGTACTCGGATACCGCGAACCAGCTCCTGGCAACCAGGTCGATGTTGTCATCGGATACCGAGCGATCCGCGCTGTTGAAGCCGTCGCGCAACACTGCACCGGGCACCATCGCCTGTCCCCGCATGGGCATCATGCGTGCGGGTGTGCCGTCCACCGAGCCGGCGTCCATGTTCACGCGGTTGTAGCGTACGCCGAACTCCGCGCGTGTTGTATCGCTGATCGCTTGCTGCCGCTGCAGGTAGATGCCGAACACTTCGCGTTCCGCCTGGTTGAAGTTCTGCACGAAGAACATCGCGTTGTTGGGATTGTCGATATCCGAGTCGTGTTTCTCGTGGAAGCCGTCGATACCCGCCTGCCAGGCGCCGTCAGCCTGGTCGACGCTGGCGTTGAACTCGAAGCCCAGGTTGCGCGAGTCGGCGGTATTGCGGCGCCAGCGCGAGGCTGGCGGTGCGGTGCGCAGTTGGAAGTTCGTCATGGTGTGGTCGAGCGCGCTGGCGAACAGCGTGGCATCGAACTTCAGGTCTGTACTGCCATCGAACGAGTAGTTCACGCGATAGAGGTCGCCCTCGATTGTCTCGATGTCCATCGGCAGGGCCGGTGTGCCGCTGTCGCCGGTGTCATTGTAGGCGTAGTCCAGCTGCAGGCTGTGGTCGCCAACGCGGAAGCCGTAGCCGATATCGTAGCGCTGCCGGGTGTACTCGGTCGGCAGCAGCTCGCCGCCCGGGAACTCGGCATCGTCGCCCTGCTCGATCATGGCGGCGAGTTTCAGGCGCTGGGAATCGCCGGCCGCGACCAGCGCACTGTTCAGGTGGGTGCCGTTATTCACGCTCTGCGCGTTGGCGATGATCCTGCCCTGCAGCGTTCGTTCCCCGGGCGCGGCAAACTCGCCGCGGTAGCTGATCGCCTCGACGAGGCCGCCGATGGCTTCCTGGGCGGCGCTGACCGGCGCGATGCCGCGGTGCAGGCGCAGGGATTCCAGCTGTCCGCCCACGGCATAGGACAGTGGCGGGTCCATGGCGTTGGGCCCGGCGGACGCCAGCTGCATGCCGTCCAAAGCGGTGCAGACGCGCACGCCGTACATGCCGCGGTACTGGGTCAGCCCGGTGAGGGGGCCGTTGCTGTTGACGTCCACCCCGGGGGCCTTCTTCAGCAGCTGCGCCACGTCCGGGGACACGCTGATGGCGTCCGTCACATCCACCGTGCGCTGGTCGTGGGTGGCGGTTATCACCAGTTCCTCGATAGGGTCCGCCGCTGCGGGCAGTGCCGCCAGTGCTGCCAGGGTCGCGATGTGTGCTGCAGAACGTCTCATGTCGCCTCCGGTCGATTGCGGACGCGATTATAGGGAGGCGTTGGGGGCCCGGCGTGTGACACGTTGTCGCACGGGTGCCTGCCGGCGATGCCGCGGGTTGCCGGTTCAAATAGTGCAACCGTCCCCGCCTGCGGCGCATCGCGGCAGCCCACTCAAATTCCCATCTCGTTGAAATAGAAGGGAAAAGGTAATTTCGACACCCCGTTTTTGTTAATAGTTCGCAATCAAGCAGACGCCATATTTTTTATAGTGGGAACGGATAAATACAGTGGGCCGCCGCAATGCCCCTCCGGCCCTGGACCAAGAAAAGAAAATGGAGCGAACCCATGTCCCCGAAAACTACCCGCAAAATTCTGCCCCTGGCAATTCTGGCAATATCTCCATTGCTTGCTGGTACTGCCACGGCGCTGGAGGAAGTGGTGATCACTGCCCAGAAGCGCGCGGAATCGCTACAGGAAACCCCGCTGTCCGTAGCGGCCTTCACCGAAACGGCACTTGAGAACCAGGGCATCGATAACCTGGCCGACCTGTCGCTGCAATCGCCATCACTCGGTTCTTATGATTTTCCGACGTCTACCAGCAATATCTCCCTGTTCCTGCGCGGTTTCGGCAACACCGATTCGCAAACCCTGACGATCGATAACCCGGTTGGGCTTTATGTGGATGGCGTCTATATCGCGCGTACTTCCGGCGCCACCCTTGAAGTGATGGACCTGGAGCGCATCGAGATCCTGCGGGGGCCGCAGGGAACCCTGTTTGGCCGTAACTCGTCGGCAGGCGCCATTAGCCTGATCAGCAAAGCACCCGCCGAGGAGCTGGGCGGCAAAGTGGAAGTAGGAGCGGGTAATTTCGGTTACTGGCAAGTGGGTGGCTCCGTCGATATTCCGCTGGGTGACCAGGTGCGCAGCAAGTTCTCAGCACAAACCTCCGAGATCGACGGCTGGGTTGAAAATGAAGGTCCGAATCCCCTGGGAGACCAGCCGGGCGAAGACTTCTACCAGAAAGCCTCCGAGAGTTTCCGTATTGCGCTGGCCTTTGATGTGAATGAAGACCTGAGCGCCAGCTATACCTACGACTATGCCAACGAGGACCATACGCCCCCTTACTACCAGCAGAACGGGGATGACCGCGAGGAAGAAACCAGCCTTTTTGGCTCCGACTACCGTTTTGTGCTTCCCGAGGGCGAGACAGAGCACAGCGGCCATAACCTGACCATTGACTGGGCTATCACTGACAATCTGTCACTCAAGTCTATTACGGGATATCGGGAAATGGATGAGCAGACCACACAGAACTGGTCCGGGACCCTGTTTTTTGCAACCGATATTGACTGGAGCAGTGAAGCCTTCAGCCAGGAAATCCAGCTCATAGGCACCACCGCGGACGATCGGCTGGACTACATTGTTGGTTTGTACTACTTCGAGGAGGAGGGTGAGAAATTCGAGGAGCAGTTTACCAACGGTGTGAGCCTTGCGCCTGATGCATTGGCGCTGCCCTTGTCCGAGCAGAGCCTGTTCGTTGGCGGCAACAACCTGGGAGCCGCGATGTTCGATACGGACCTGGAATCGCAGGCGGTATTTGCCCAGGCAACTTATACACCCGACGTCCTGGATTCGCGCTTGTCGCTCACGGCCGGTGTTCGTTACACGGAAGATGAGCGCGATGCTGTGCGTGAAGTCGACCCGGCCAATCCCTCGATTAATTTTATGCCCGGGTCGAATAGCCTCGACTACGACCACACCGACTACACGCTCGCACTGGACTATTCGCTTGCAGACGACGTAAATGTTTATGGTCGTGTGGCCACAGGCTTCCGCGCCGGCGGTTCCGGCGAGCGCACCCTTGATTTTGGCCTGATCTTCGCCGAGGAAGAAGCCATCAGCTATGAGATTGGTGTCAAGTCGGAGTTCCTGGACAATCGCCTGCGGGTCAATGCCGCGCTGTTCCGCACCGACTATGACGACCTGATTCTCACAATCAGTGGAGAGCCGCCGCTGTACGCGTCATTTGTCGAGAACGTCAACGCCGGTGAAGCTGAGTTTGAAGGATTTGAACTGGATGTCATCGGCCAGATTTGTGACAACACCACAGTGACGTTTAACTATGCTTACCTGGACTGGGAACTGCAGGATGTCGTCGTGCCGGAGAATAGTTTCCTGCTTTCCGGTGGTGATGTGAGTGCGGTAGATCTGCGTGGTGTCGACATCACGGACATGAGTTATGTCGCCTTCGCGCCGGAGCACGCGTACAACCTTGCGGTTGATCACAGCATTCCCATGGAAGGTGGCTCCAGCATCGACATGCACCTGAACTATAACTACCGCGACGATGTTTTCTCGACACCTGGTCGGGGCTTGCCGGTGGATGAGCTGGGTCTGCTCAACGCGCGTCTCGCCTGGTCAGGAATTGCGCTCGGTGATGCCCGCTTGAGCGTCGCCGCCTGGGGCAGGAACCTGACCGATGAAGAAGAGATCGTTTACGACCTGACCTCTGTGGGTTTCCAATTCAATACGCCCGCGACCTGGGGTGTGGACGTCAGGGTCGATTTCTGACGAGACATCGAAACGGCGAGGCCCCGCAACAGCGGGGCTTTTTTTTGTCTGCGTTATACCCACGGCGCCCATTGCCGCCGATCGCCTGACTGGGGACAGACCCCCATTTCGGGCCGTGCCGGGGATCGTGGCCTGTCCCCGGGGAAGATACTTGAACGTAAGCAAAACATACTGTATGTTCGAATCCG
>JAWVYG010000150.1:0-6353 GCA_033722815.1 Halioglobus sp. | reverse complement strand
GGCAGGCGCCGCATTTCGACTGGTAGTAGTTGTTGCCGTTCATGAGGTTCGCGCCCTCGGCGGGCTGCGCGACCGGCGGCGGCAGGCTGGCGAGATAGGCCGCCATCGCGGCGAACTCCTCCTCCGGCAGGGTCGCGATCATGCCGCGCATCTGGGCGCCCTGCACGTCCTGCGGATCCGCACCGCGAATACCCTCCTTGAAGTGGCGCAGCTGGCGCTCGAGGTAGGCTGCGCGCTGTCCCGCCAGCGCAGGCGCCGCCAGCGCGGGGTTGCCCTGCGCCCGCTCGCCGTGGCAGGCGGCGCAGGGCTGGTAATTCGCAGCGGCCCTGTCATCGGCAAGCGCGGCACTGGACAACATAAGCGCAAGGCCGGACAGCAATACGGTATGCCATCTATTCATGGTCGGACTCCCCCTTCAAGACTGCGGCGGGCACCACGCGGGTACCCACGCCAGAATCAGGCTTATTAAAACACATAAAGTTAATAATGACTACTTTATGTCAACCGCTTCGCTACCTCATAGCTTAGTGGAGAAATCCGTTAGCCCTTACCCCGGGAGGCTCTTCTCCATATTGGCCGCGATGGCCGCGGCGACCCGTTTGGCCTTCTCCGCCCGCGGACCCGAGAACCCGGCATCTACGGTGGACTCGAAAAAAGCCAGCCAGCGCTGGAAGTCATCCGCCTCGAGGGTGCGCTTGTCGTGCAGCGCGCGGTGAATATTCATGGTATGCCGCTGGTACGTCTTCTCGCCCAGCAGGAGCTTGCACCAGTAGTCCTTTATGTGCGGCAGGTGCACGTCGAGGTCAACCTCGGCGACATCGACGAAGATCGGGGCGAGTTGCTCGTCCTGTAACAGGTGAGCGTAAAAGCTGTCGACGAACAGCCCGATATTTTCCCGGCTGTCCATATCCGGCCTGTCGGCACCGTCGCCCACGCTACCGCTTCCGCTTGTTCTTGTTCTTCTTGACGTGCGCCATGAGGCGGCGCTTGCGCTGCACCTGGCGCTGGGTGAGTTTGTTGCGCTTGTCGGCATAGGGATTGTCGCCGGTGCGGAACTCGATTCTAACCGGTGTACCCACCAGTTTCAGCTCGCGCCGGTAGACCTTCTCCAGGTAGCGCTCGTAGCTGTTGGGCACCTTGCCGGTCTGGTTGCCGTGTATCACGATCAAAGGAGGGTTCTGCCCGCCGGCATGCGCATAACGCAGCTTGATGCGCCGCCCGTTCATCAGCGGTGGCGGGTGGTCGAACACAGCCCCCTCGAGAATGCGCGTCAGCTCGTTGGTGTTGAGCTTGCGCGTGGCCGAGGCGTAGCCGGCATTCACGGACTTGTACAGGTGACCGACGCCCGTACCGTGCAGGGCGGATATGTAGTGGGTATCGGCATACTCGGCAAAGCGCAGGCGCCGTTCCAGTTCCTTCCTGATCCAGTCGCGCTGGTCCGGCTCGATGCCATCCCACTTGTTTACCGCCAGGACAAGCGCGCGACCGGCGTCGATACAGTGGCCCAACAGGTGCATATCCTGGTCCACGATGCCCTCGTGGGCGTCCATGACCAGGATGACCACGTGGGCGTCCTCGATAGCCTTCAGGGTCTTCACGATGGAAAATTTTTCCACCGTCAGCTTCACGTTCTTGCGCCGTCGCACGCCGGCCGTGTCGATCAATGTGTAGCGCCGCCCGTCGCGCTCGAAGTCGATATAGATGCTGTCCCGTGTGGTGCCGGGCTCGTCGAAGACCACCACCCGTTCCTCGCCGAGCAGGCGGTTGACCAGGGTGGATTTTCCCACGTTGGGCCTGCCGACAATCGCCACGCGCACACTGTCCGCGCGCCCTTCGTCCTCCGGGCTCTCTACCGGCGGTGGAAACTCATCCAGCACCGCCTCGATCATCCTGCGCACGCCACGGCCATGCGAGGCGGCGATGGCGTGCAGCGACTCCACCCCGAGCGCATAGAACTCGCTGGTCGCGATCTCCTCGGCGAGGCCGTCGATCTTGTTGACCACTAGGTGAAATGACTTGTTGGCCTGGCGCAGCTGTTGCACGAGAAGCTCGTCGGTGGCGTTGAGGCCTTCCCTGGCATCGACCATGAACAGGACCGCGTCGGCCTCCTCGATAGCCGCCAGCGACTGCCCCGCCATCGGCGAGTCTATGCCCTCCTCTTCGCCGGTAATGCCGCCGGTGTCGATGACCACGAAGGCGCGGGCGCCCAACCGCGCCTGGCCATACTTGCGGTCGCGGGTGAGGCCGGGGAAATCCGCCACGAGCGCGTCGCGGCTGCGGGTCAACTGGTTGAAGAGCGTGGACTTGCCAACATTGGGGCGCCCGACAAGGGCGATCACCGGCACCATGGCTCACTCTTTGGCTGATATCTCGTAAGCAACGAGCTTACCGCCATTGCCAAAAACATACAGCGTGCTGCCGTCGCTCAGCATGTCCGCGCGCACGCCATCGGAATCCGCCCGCACACGCCCCACCATTGCGCCGTCCACCTGCGACAGGAGATGCACATAGCCCTCGAAATCCGCCACCGCGAGGTAACTGCTGACCGGCGTCGGCCGGGACAGGCCGCGGTAGGCCAGGTCGACCTGCGACCAGCGCAGGCCGGCCCCCGTCCTCAAGTAGGCGTAGACCGTACCGTCCTCATCGGCGACGTAGACGTTGCCAAAGCCGTGGGATACCCCGGATACCGAGGATACGTCCTGCTGCCAGGCCTTGCGTCCGCCGGCCAGGTCGATGGCTACGATCCGCCCCTGGTAACTGGCCGCGTACAGGTCATTGCCCGCCAGGTCCATGCTGCCGTCCACATCCACAATGCGCTCGATCTCCGAGCGGCCCTGGGAGATCGCAACCCGGACCTCCCACAACACGGCACCGCTGCGCGCATCGAACGCCAGCACGCGACCGTTGGCGAAACCGGCATACGCCGTGTTATCCAGTAATATCGGCGCGCTGGTCCCGCGAATGGTCAATACCGGCAGGTTACTGTCATAGGTCCACAGCACCTCACCGGTGTCGAAGGACAGGCCCTGCAGCCTGCCATCGTAACTCTGCGCGACCACCACCCGCCCGTTCGCCTGGGGTGGCGCGAGCACCTCCCCGCGCAGCTGGGAAGACCACAGTACCTCACCGCTGGCGGCATCCAGCCGCATCACGGCGCCCTCCGAGCTGCCCAGCAGCAGCGCGCCGTCCCAGTACCCGACTCCGCCCGACACGGGCGTATCGAGGTCGCGGCGCCACAGCGTCTTGCCGCTTTGCCGGTTCACGGCTACGACGCGCCCGTCGGCGGACGCAGCATAGAGGGTATTTCCGTCCATCACCGGGCGGATACGGTACAGCCCCTCGCCCTGGCCATTGCCGACGCTTGTGGACCAGAGTTTCTTCACGCGCACAGTCTGCTCGATGTCCACCAGCGGCGCCGGCGCGGTCAGGTCCTCCTCGTCATCGGAAAACCAGCCCGACACGGTGCTGCAGCCGCCACACAGCACGATGCACAGCACCATGCACCAGCGCCACGCTGAGTGAACCGCACGCCTATTCATTGCTTGTCGACCCGGGTTCACCACCGTCATCCGCCATGGGCTGCACGGCCTCGTCGCCGGCGCTCGCGGTCGGGGCAGGCGCGTCAACGCCCTCAGCACTGGATTGCAGCGGCATCAGGCTCTGCAGCTTGGCCTGCAGCGCACTGAGCTGCACTCCGCTGAGGCCGGCGAGCGACCGGGCGCTGCCGTATGCCTCCAGGGCCTCCTGGCGATTGCCCGCGGCCAGCAGGATATCGCCCCTGGCAACGGCGTAGGATGCCTGGTAGGCGTCGCCGCCCTGGGCCAGGATGGCCAGCGCCTTGTCGCTGTCACCCGCAGCCGCGACGACCCGCGCCAGGCGCAGCTGCGCCAGCTGCGCCGCGTCGCTGTTCTTGTCGGCCCGCCCAAGCACCCAGCGCAATTGCGCTTCCGCTTCCGCCAGGTCGCCGTTCTCCACGGCGATCCGCGCAAGGTGTAACGCCGCAAACTGCGCGTAGGTGCTGCCGCCGTGGCCCTGCTTGAGCTGTTCCGCCAGGTCCAGCGTCATCTGTTCGCGCTCCTCGACAGCCGCCTCGCCGGTCATGGTGCGCAGCAGTTGCTGGTACACATCCGAGGCGGCCTCGGCCTGTCCCTTCTGGTGGGCCTGCCAACCCTGCCAGCCGAAGCCGGCGGCCAGCGCCACCACCACGGCGACGATGGTGGAACGCCCGTTTTCGTCCCACCAGCGTCGCAGGGCTTCGACCTGTTCGTCTTCTGTGCGATAAGAATCCACGTTAGCTCTTCCTCTTTGACTCCCTAATTGGCCAGGTGCGCCGCCAGGAACCGGTCCAGTTCCGCCAGCGGTACGCTTTGCTGGCCGCCGCCATCGCCGCCGCGCAGCTGCTTGACGGAGACGGCTCGCTGCGCGACTTCGTCGTCACCCCAGATCAGTGCGAACTGCGCACCGCTCTTGTCGGCTTTCTTCATCTGGCTCTTGAAGCTGCCGCCGCCGGCATGCTGCGTTATGGCCACTGCGGGGAGCTGCTCCCGCAGCTGCTCTACACAGGCTAGCGCGGCCAGCCGGGCTGCGTCGCCCATCGCCACGGCGTAGACCTGGGGCACGCGGTCGCCCTGGCCCTCGCCCTGTTCATCCAGCAACAGCACGAGCCGTTCCATGCCCATCGCGAATCCCACGGCCGGCGTCGGCTTGCCGCCCAGTTGCTCCACCAGCGAGTCGTAACGGCCGCCGGCGCAAATCGTACCCTGGGCGCCGAGGCGATCGGTCACCCACTCGAAAACGGTCTTGTTGTAGTAGTCAAGGCCACGCACCAGGCGGCGGTTGACCACGTGGGGCACACCGGCGGCGCTGAGCATTTCACGCAGGCGCGAGAAGTCAGCCCGCGATTCGTCGTCCAGGTAATCCTCCAGTGACGGCGCGTCGTCCAGCAGTGCCTGCGTGCGCTCGTTCTTGCTGTCGAGGATACGCAGCGGGTTGCTGTGCAGGCGGCGCCGGCTGTCTTCATCCAGCTCCTCGCGGCGGCCCTCCAGAAACGTTGTGAGCGCCTCGCGGTAGGCGGCACGCGCCGCCGCGCTGCCAATCGAATTGAGCTGCAGCTCAACACCCTCGTCAAGCCCCAGGCGGCGCCACAGCCGCGCGCTGAGCAATATCAGTTCCGCGTCGATATCGGGGGTGCCAATGCCAAAACTCTCGACCCCGATCTGGTGGAACTGGCGCTGCCTGCCCTTTTGTGGGCGCTCGTAACGAAACATCGGCCCCGTGTACCAGAGCCTGCGCGGCACGCCGAGCAGGCCCTGCTGGATCGCGGCGCGCACGCAGCCCGCGGTGCCCTCCGGACGCAGCGTGAGGCTGTCGCCGTTGCGGTCTTCGAAGGTATACATCTCCTTCTCGACAATATCCGTCACCTCGCCGATCGAGCGACTGAACAGCGCCGTCTTTTCCACCACGGGCAGGCGGATTTCGCCGTAGCCGTAACTTGCCAGCACCTCGGCCACCACCGACTCGAGATGCTGCCAGACGGGTGTCTGCTCGGGGAGTATATCGTTCATTCCCCTGATGGCTCTGATGTCGCTCACACGCTCTCCGTCAGTACTGGCCGTCAGCTGCTTGACTTGCCGATGATGTCGGCGTCCTGCTGCGCGCGCTCCTTCTCCAGCTTCGCCGCGCGCTCCCGGATCACCTGTTCCAGGTGATCGACAAAATCCGCGTTGCTGATCTTGTGGTCGGGCTCGCCGTCCAGGTAGATCAGGTTGTTCGGCGTTGCACCCGTCAGTCCGACATCCGCCTCGCGCGCCTCACCGGGGCCGTTGACGATGCAGCCGATGACAGCGACGTCCATCGGCGTGCGCACATCCTCGAGCCTCTGCTCCAGGGTATTCATGGTGCCCACGACATCGAAATTCTGCCTGGAACAACTGGGGCAGGCGATGAAGTTGATGCCGTTGGTGCGCAGGTGCAGGCTCTTGAGTATGTCGAAGCCAACCTTGACCTCCTCCACCGGGTCCGCCGCCAGCGACACCCTGATCGTGTCGCCAATGCCGTCCATCAGCAGCATCCCCAGGCCTACGGCAGACTTGACGGTCCCGCCGCGCAGGCCGCCCGCCTCTGTGATCCCGAGGTGCAGCGGCTGATCGATTTTCGTCGCGAGCAGGCGGTAGGCCTCGACTGCCATGAACACCTCGGAGGCCTTCACACTGACCTTGAAATCGGGGTAGTCAAACTTGTCCAGGATGTCGACATGGCGCATGGCCGACTCGACCAGGGCCTCGGCATTGGGCTCGCCGTACTTGCGCTGCAGGTCTTTACCCAGCGACCCGGCGTTCACACCGATGCGCAGG
>JAWVYG010000149.1:0-6362 GCA_033722815.1 Halioglobus sp. | reverse complement strand
CCGCCGCCGCCGTTCGCGATTGCCTGCGGCGCCATCGCCACCGTGCCGCTTTCCCCCGCTTCATAGATGGGAGCCATAGCCGGCACCGCCCCCGCGGGCGAATTGGTGTTCGGTGCCTCACTGGTAGCGGGCAGCGGGTGGTTGTGGGAGGGAATCTGCGCTTCAGACAAGGTCACGGCGCTGTCGCCACCGGACTCCCCGAGTCGCCTGGTAGTTAGTCCGGGCCCGCTCCCGGGGTGCATCGGCGCCCGGTCGACGAGATTAGGCAGGCCGAAGGTGGTCCTGCCGTCGCCGCCGTAGGTGGTGCCCAGCAGCGAAAACAGCGCGGTGTTTTGCGCGATTGGGAGTAGCTGCCCGCTACAGAAGGCCCAGCCGCGCGGCGCAAAATTGCATGCCCAGATTCTGACTTCTCCGATAAAGGGCTCTGCCATGTGAAACTCTCCTCTATCCTAGGACCGCGATGGGTATATTCCGAACAGCGCAATAATGAAGTGTATGCACTGGAAAGGCATAAGGTTGGTATGGCTCTGGCCGCCCCCGGTGTTGCCGACCGCGTCGTTGTCCATGGTTGTGGGGCTGCTGGGGGCGGAGTTGTACAGGTTGGCGCCGGCGCCGGTCGCCGGAACGCCGCCCGCCGGAGACGTGTCGCTGCCGAAGTTGCTGCTGCCCTTCAGGTCGTGGTTGTGGCCGGCCACCTCTGGCGCCGTCAGCGTGACGGTCTCTTCGCCCCCCCTGGACCCCAGGCGGCGCTGGCTGAGCCCGAGACCGGTACCGGCATGGATGGGTACGCGCCCGCGCAGGTCCGGGAGGCCAAAGGTCGTTCGCCCGTCGCCACCGTAGATCGTTCCCAGCAGTGAGAACAGTGCGTCGTTCTGGCTGACATTGAGCAGCTGGCCATCGCAGTACGCCCAGCCCCGGGGAGGAAAATTCCCGGCAAACATGCGAATTTCACCAACAAAAGGTTCTGACATCGTGCCGTTCTCCTAATTGCGTGACGGGAACACGCCCCTGAGGGCTATGGCGAAATTGAGCGCCAGGTAGGGCTGCATATTTTCGTGCCCCGCACTCGTGCCGCCGGTAGGCGTCATGGTGGCCAGGTTGTCTGGCGATGTATAGGGCGTGACCGCGCGTCTGGCGTCTGCTGTAGAGGCGTACATGGCATCGGACGGATTGGTCAGGTCCGCGTTCGCCGAACTGGCGCTCATCGCATGGCCGTGGGCGGGAATCTCCGCATCGGTCAGGGCGTGCTCTTCCTCACCTGCCCGGGTGCCCTGCCGATTAGAACTGGAAAAATGTGTGGGAACCCGCCCGCGCAGGTCCGGCAGGGCGAACGTCGTTCTGCCATCGCCGCCATAAGTGGTGCCGAGCAACGAGTACAGGGACTGATTCTGGTTGATCGGCAGGATCTGGCCGTCGCACAGGGCCCAGTTCCTGGGTGCGAAGTTGAATCCGATGATGCGAATTTCGCTCAGGTAGGGTTCTGACATGCGATTAACTCCTTCCAATTCCTCGGGTCTTGGGGCAGCGGCTGCCGGCAACCGCGCCACCGGGTGGAGCGTTCAGTTCAGCAGTGAAAACTCCGCGACATAGAACTGCACCGTCCAGAATTCGAAACTGTGCTTCAGGTACAAGGTGGTCGGTTCACCGGCGATGTTGTACAGCGCGGACGGCATGGCCAGTGCGCCGGGATGGCTGCGCAGCAGCACGGTAAACTGCTCCAGTTCGCTAGTGCTGCCGAGGTCGGTCACCCGGACAATCGTGAGGTCGCTCTGGTTGACCGCATCCTCGGAAAACGCCAGCAACCACTCCCCGATACGAGCCCGGAAGTCGTCCTGGCGCAACAACGATTCCGGTGCGGGCAGGTTGTTCGCCAGCAGGCCCGTCGGCAACAGCAGGCCCGCGGCACTCACGGTGCCCGCGGAAGCCAGAAATCCACGTCGTCTTAACTCCATAGCTCACCTCATTGTGTGCAAGGGCCGGAATCCTGAAAGGGGTCGCTGTGGCGCGCGGCAAAAACTGTAGCGGCCTGCTCTGAGCATCAGACGCAATCTCTCCCGCAAGTCCTGTACGCATCGTGGCGTAAATCCCCACTGTTCGTATGCAATTTCCAAACCAGTGCGGGAATCCTTCTGCAAAATCAGCGCCCTGCGTTAGTGGCGTCCCGGCGGCAGGAGGCCGTGCGTTAAAAAAACTGACGCGGCGAATGCCCCCACGCGGCGGCTGGTGGCCGGTAGGCGATGGCAGGAAAGGAGGAATATGCTGGTATAGCAGTACTTTTACGCCGCGCGGCCGTGATCCCTGCTCGACGCGCGGTGCGCCCGGCGCGTCAGGAAATTTTACAATCCCTGCCCCGGTGTCCCCCGCGGTCAGCGTAACTTTTTGAATTTAAAGCGGTGGCCCAATTTATGCATAAAATTTGTGGGGATTCGACTTGCGTTCATTACACGCGTGCGGGCATGGGCTCCGCACGGGTGGCGCATCAACCTGAAGCATCATCACCAGCCATAGTCGCCGGAGCCGGGTATGCATAAAACACAGTTCACTCGAACGAAGCTGATGGCGGGCCTGTTGGGCCTGTCCAGCGCATTGCTGTCCGTGACTGCATCGGCGGCTATTGTCTCCCAGACCTGGGTGGGTACCTGGGATTCCACCGGTTCGGGCAACCCCACCGCATCGGGTGGCCCCGGCATGACGGCGGGGCAGAAATATGTCATTCGGGTCGACTACGACACCGGCTCCAGCGTGACCACGGCGGACGTGCTGGATAGCTTCTTCGCTCCTTCGGGCCAGCAGATGAGTACCATTGATTTGACTGATCCGGGGAATTCGCTGGATATTTTCGTGCCGATGGAGGGCCTGGACAGTGGTACGCCCTTTATCTACACACAGGATGAGACGGACCACTTCCCCGCGTTCATTCCCGCACCCACGCTGAACTTTACCCTCGGTTCAGATATTTCCGATGTCAACAACATCATAGGCCTGGAGTACGAGGGCGACTTTGTGGCCGGGGCGAACAACAATATCATCGAGCTGTTCAATACCACGCCGGGCGCGGCAACGCCCATCAATATGGTGTCCACGGTGCTGAATCTTGGCACGGGACCCGCGGCGACCGATACCAACGGCCTGGCCGTGGCGGTGCCGGTGCAGGTAGCCAACACCAGCGTGACCTACTCGGCGGCGGACCTGGTAAAAACGACGGCGCTGACGGTACAGAGTAACGATCTGGGCGCCGGCCGCAGCGATGGGGAGACCTTTCTCTCTTCCACCTGGTCCGTAACAGGTGCCACTCAGGCGAACGGCGTGGACATCGAGGTAGGCATTGCCGATTCAGGCCTGACAAATACCGCTGACACAACGTCGTGGAACGTCACTGTCACCGAGGCCATGACGGACTTGAGCGACAGCGCAGTGGCGGCAGTCGATTACAGCAATGCCTCGCCCACGGCGTCACTTTCCGCGGTGGCCGACGCGGTCGACATCGATTTCACCCTGACCAGGAGCGACCTCGACCTGGCCGTGAACGCGCTCATTGCCGGGTTCGAATCGGTGGTGGCGATCAGCGCCCTGGTGGACGGAACGCTGACGTCGTTCTTCGATCCGCTGCTGGCGACGGACTTCATGACCGCTTCCCACGCCGCGCTGGAAGCTGCCTTTGGTCTCGGCGGGCATACCCTGCTGATTACCGTACAGGACCTGGCCGGCGCGTCGGCAACCGCGACAGTCGATTTCTTCGTCCAGGATACCGGCGTGCCGCCGGTACCGGTACCTGCCCCCCTATTTCTTATCCTGCTGGGCCTGGCAATGCTGCGCAGGAGAGCTACGCGCACAGCCTGAAGCTGCGCTGCCATGGTCAACTGCCTCGTCCGGCTGGCAGGCCGCCGCTGTAGCATGCTGATGGTGGTAGTTTTCTGCCTGACAGTATCACCCTGGTGTCGGGCCGCCGATGCCACCGGCCAGTATGCCGCCAAGGGTGTGGGTGGCGTCGAATGCAGCAAGTTCATCGACGCAGCGCAGCAGGGTGGCGCCGAAGCGCTGGGCGAGTATGCCGGGTTCGTCGCCGGCTACACCTCGGCATTCAATGAAAACACCGCGCAGCTTTTTGACGCCTGGCGCTGGCAGTCCCTGGACACGGTCATGCTCCTGCTGCTGCAGCGCTGCCGGCAGGACGGCTCGCTGATGTTCTCCCGGGTAGTCGCGGAACTCACGCGCTACCTTGCACAAAGCGGTCTGCCTGCGAAAGAAGACCTGCAGCGGGTCGGCGATGAGAAGCGGGGATTCTACCTGTACAGGTCTGCCTACGAAGAGTTGTTGGCGGCTCTCAAGCGCCACGGCTACGACGTCGACAATCCCTACGCGGCGCTGATGCAGTACCGGGTGGATAACGATGTTCGTGCCGGCAAGAATGTGCACCAGGTGCTGCTGTTGCGACTGATTGGACCCACCGCCGGGACTGGCGGAAACACGCCATAACACCTCCGGCACCGCCGCAATCGGCGCTGCTGTTTCCCTTGCTTTGGCCGGTTGCGGCCTTCGCATGCCAAATCGAATAACGCCGCTGTTCTGGTCTTGAGCCACTCACTCGTAACACCCCACCTCTCCACCCTACATATTGCGGTGGGTGCTGCGGCCCGGGCGTGGGCTGCCCGGTGGGCCTGAACGCCTTAGAGGGCGGGGCGATCAGACCCCGAGCCCGGCCTCTTCCCCGAAATCGTCCCCGAAGCTGTACTCCTCCGGCTCTGCTGCCTCCAGCTGTTCCATGAGGTTGATGGCGACGGCGACGAAGTCGGTGTCGGTGATGATGCCGACGAGTGCGTCGTCGCGGGTCACCAGCAGGCAGCCGAAGCGGTGCTTCTGCAGGTGCAGGGCTGCTCCGCGCAGGCTGGCGTGCTCATCCACGGATTTTGCCGGTGAGGTCATGATCGCGGACAGGGCGACAAACCCCTCGGACGCCTCTTCTTCCTCGGAACGCGGGATGACCGTGGAATCCTCCGCGGCCAGCACGTCGCGCTGGGACACCACGCCCACCGGGCTGCCGTCCGCCGCCACGATGGGCACGTGCCGGATGTTGTTCTCGGCCATCAGCTTGCGTGCCGCCGCCAGGCTGTCGTCCGGGCCCAGGGAGAGGGGATTGCTGGTCATGATTTCTGCAACAGTGAGCATGGTGGCTCCTCGCTCAGGTTTTACATCCAAAGGTTCAACTTAGTACGAAGGCGCTGCCGGCGCGTTGATCGTCATCAAGTAATGCTGGCCCCCGGGCTTCAGGTGCCGCCGGCCTGCCAGTGCTCGGCCCTGAAGGCGCGCAACAGCCGGCGGTACTCGCCGACACTGCCCGGCCAGTTGTTCGTCACGCGCTCACCCACCTTGTACCAGCTTGCCTCTATGCGACTCCAGGTCATGTTCGCCAGACGCCGCTGAATCGCTGTGTCGTAACTCGCCTCCACGTCCTCGCGCACTTCGACGGCTTCGGCATCCAGCCTCGCCGCCAGTTGCATGGCACGCAGGACGTGCCCCACCTGGGCCTCGACCATGAGCAGTATGGAGTTGTGGCCGAGGTTGGTATTGGGTCCGTACAGGAAGAACAGGTTGGGGAAGCCGTGGGTGGCTATACCCAGGTACGCGTGCGCGCCGCCGGCCCAGTGCTCGTGCAGCGGTTTCTGGCGCCGTCCGCTGATGTGGATGCCGTCGAGGAAGGGATTGGTGACGAAGCCGGTAGCGTAGATCACCACATCGGCAGCCCGGCGCTGCCCGTCGCTGGTCGTGATGCCGCCGGCGTCGAAGCGTTCGACAGGCTCCGTCACCAGCTCCACGTTGTCGCGCGTCAGCGCCTCGTAGTAACCGTTGGCAGTGAGTATGCGCTTGGCGCCGATCGGGTAGTCCGGCAGCAGCTTCTGGCGCAGCGCTGCATCCTCGATGGTGCCGTTCAGGTAGGCCAGGCAGCCGCTGCGCAATAGCCAGGAGGTGAGGCGGTTGCCCTTCATGGTGGGGTAGACGAGCAGCTCGTTACGCAGGTAGGTCTTCAGCCGCGACAGGTCCTTGATCAGCGGAAACCTGCGCATCAGTGCTTTCTGCCGTTGCGTGAAGGGTTTGTCGCGTTTTGGCGCGAGCCAGTTGGCGCTGCGCTGGTAGATGGTCAGTTGCCCCACCCGGTCTGCGATCTGCGGCACGAACTGCACTGCGCTGGCCGCGTTGCCAATGACGGCAACGGACTTCCCGGCAAGGTCCACGGAGTGGTCCCAGCGCGCGGAGTGAAAGCTCGCACCGGCGAAGCTTTCGGCGCCGGCGAATTGCGGTACGCTGGGCTTGTGCAGTTGCCCCACGGCCGCGACAAGGTACTGCGCCGACAACTGCTCGCCGCT
>JAWVYG010000148.1:0-6367 GCA_033722815.1 Halioglobus sp. | reverse complement strand
TGCTGCGCGACAGTTTCAGCCGCGACAATCTCGATACGCTGATGTGTCGCAACCTGCTCAGCATCGACTGGCGCGGTTTCATCTACGATTGCGACTTCAACCAGATGCTGGACCTGCCGCTGCTGGCATCGGACAGGCGCACCCACCTGCGCGACCTGCTCGACGGCCTCAGCGTGGCCCACAACCCGGTAACCACCGGCGAGCACTGCTACGGTTGCACGGCCGGGCAGGGCAGTAGCTGTGGCGGCGCCCTCGATGTCGGGTAGGCAACCACACGCCGCCGGCGAGGATGCCGTCGATTGCAGTTTCATCGTCCCGGTACTGAACGAGGGCGGCGGTATCGGCGCGGCCCTCTCCGAGCTGCGCAGCCATTTCCCCGACAGCGAAATACTGGTGGTCGACGGCGGCAGTACGGACGACACGGTGGCACAGGCCCTGCCGCGCTGCGACGAACTGTTGCTCACCGGGGCGGGCAGGGCGCTGCAGATGAATCTCGGTGGCCGCGCGGCGCGCGGCGACTACCTGTTCTTCCTGCACGCGGATACACAGCCACAGTTTGGCCAGGCGCACTTGCTGCAAGCGCTGTCCGGCCGGCCGCAGTGGGGGTTTTCCCGCCTGCGGTTGTCCGGTCGGCGGCGCGCCTTCCGCGTCATCGAGTGGTTTATCAACCAGCGTTCGCGCGTCAGCGGCATCGGCACCGGGGACCAGATGCTGTTCGTGCGCGCGGACGTCTTCGCGGCCACGGGCGGCTTCGACGCCATCCCATTGATGGAAGATGTCGCCTACTGCACGCGACTGCGCAGGCGCTGTGCGCCGCGGGTGCTGGCCGGGCCGGTGGTAACCTCCAGCCGGCGCTGGGAGACCGGCGGCGTGGTCAGGACCGTCCTGCAGATGTGGTGCCTGCGCCTGGCGTACTTCCTCGGCGCGTCCCCGCAGCGGCTTTGGCGCCTGTACTATGGCCGCTGAGCGGCCACCGCGTTAATGCCCGCGCCGGCGACCACATTCCTGCAGTTTGCCCGGGAGCCCGTCCCGGGCCGCGTCAAGACCCGCATGCTCGAAGCTCTCAGCGCGCAACGGGCCTGTGACCTGCACTGCGAGCTGGTGCTGTGGACCTGCCGCCAGTTGCTGCTGGCCGGGGCAGGGGAGGTGGAGCTGTGCGTTGCCGGCGACGGCGGGCACGCGCTGTTCGCGCAGTGCCGTGACCTGGGCGCGGCGCGGGTGACACGGCAGCGCGGCGCCGACCTGGGCCAGCGCATGGCGCATGCGCTGGCCGCGGCGCTGCAGCGCAGTGAGCGGGTGATCCTGGTGGGCAGCGACTGCCCGGCGATCAGCCCCGCCTACCTGCATCGGGCGGTGCGTGCGCTGGACGACGGCGAGGTGGTGATCGGTCCGGCCACGGATGGCGGCTTCGTATTGCTCGGTGCGCGCAGCCTGCCGGGTGGGATTTTCGAGGGTGTGCAGTGGGGTACGGCGCAGGTGTACGCGGCAACCGTGGCGAACCTCAGGCGCAGCGCGACGGCGTTCGTGGCGCTGCCGCCGCTGCCGGACATCGACCGGCCCGAAGACCTGGTGCACTGGGAGACGCTGCGCGAACTGCCGGGTTGATCGGCCCTCCCGCGGCGGCGCTCTCCCCTGTGAGGGCCGCCGGGGAGGGTTGCCCCGAAGCAACTGGTCAGTCGTGGTCGCCGTTCAGGCGATGGCGGCGACTTCCGCCTCCGGCTGGTCCTGCGCACCGCCGGCGCGCTGGTAGAGCAGCCAGGCGACGGCGGTACAGTAGCTGAGATTGGTCTGCAGCTCGTTGTCCGGGTCGCTCAGGAAAGCGCGCTGGCTGGCCAGTCCCCTGACCCGGCTGGCGAGGTCCGGGTTGAAGGCCAGGTACCGGTCCCACAGGTCCCGGTGTTGCGCGGCGGTGATATGGAACAGCCCCAGCCCGTCTTTGCGCGATGCGAACAGCCCCAGCTCAGGGGCGTTGACAGCGGCGTTCAGCAGGAATGCTTCACAGGAGGGTGTCCAGGCCCCCAGGTATTCCAGCGTAGGGCGAATGACCTGATCTCTCAGGTGCTCTGCGGTAACGTACATAACCCACTTCCTCGCAGGGATGACTAATCCGTCAGATACTGCAGTGTCACTGTTATTGTGTGTGGCGCGGTTATCGTAGATCGCCGGGCAAGAAGGCAGCCGTTTCGCGACATTTCCGCACTCACAGGCAACGTTTTACCACACAGAATTAATTTGTCCAATAAAAATAAGGGGTTGAAGGTGTTATTTCACAATTTTTTTGGGAAGGGGGTGTAACTGGGAAATCTGACTGCCGCTGCAGGGCCTGGTTGGCCGCAATTCGCGCAGAAAGATCGGCGAATATGAGCTTAAAATCGAGTAATTGTCAGGAAATTGTAAGAAAAGTCAGCCGCCGGCCAGTTTCACGCGGTAGCCGCGGCGAGAAAGTTCTTCCTGCAGCAGGGTGCGTTGGTCGCCCTGGATCTCAATGCTGTCGTCCTTCACCGCGCCGCCGACGCCGCACTTTTTTTTCAGTTCTTTCGCCAGCGCCTGCAGTTCCGGGCCGGCCAGGGGAAGGCCGCTGACCACCGTCACCGCCTTGCCGCCGCGCCCCTTGGTCTGGCGCTGGATGCGCACGACGCCGTCGCCGGTTGCCGCCGGGCGATCCCTGCCGCAGACGCACTGCGCGGCGGGCCGCTGGCACTGGGGGCAGAGCCTGCCGTGCTCGGTGGAATAGACGAGGCGCTTGCCGCCCTTAGCCCTGCTCATGACGCGTATCGGTCCCCCGGCGGCCGCACCGGGCCGCTGTTTTTCTGTTGCATCCGCGCAGGTGGTGGCGCCAGGGTCCTGCCATCCGCCTCGCCGCGGCAGTATAGTAGCTGGCCCGGCGGGTAAGGAAGGGACTATGTCAGGTAACGCGTCAGACGAGAACGAGGAACTGCGCCGCCAGGTGGCGGAGCTGCAGAGCCAGCTGGCCTTCCAGGAGGACAGCCTGGCGAGCCTGGACGCCGCGCTGTCGGCGCAGCAGCAGGAGATCCTTTTGCTGCGGCGGCAGATCGAGCTCATGCAGGCGCGCCACGAGGAATTCGCCGCGCAGTACGCGGCAGGGGACCCCGCGTCGGCGGAGCAGGAGAAGCCGCCGCATTACTGAGCGCACCGCCGGCTCGCCGCGCCACCTTTGTTGTGCAGGGGTTGCGCGGCATCTTGCACTGGCGCCAGCCGCCGTTAGAATCGGAGGCTTTGCCGTGTCACGCCACGCCGCAGTGATTTCTACTTCCCACACCAGTAATGGAGCAAGTTATGTCTGAATCCGCGCAGAAAGACACCGCCGCACAGGCGGAGTTTCGCGAGTACTGCCGCGACTGGCTCAAGGACAACAGGCCCGGCGACCCGCCGGTACGCCTGCCCCTGTCGCCGCTGGAAATCATGACCGAGGACCAGTTGAGTTACCTGCAGGCCTGGCAGAAGGACGCCTACGATGCCGGCCTCGTGGGCTGTGATTACCCGGTGGAAGTGGGTGGCGGCGGCCGTGAGGACTGTCAGCGGGTTGCCAACGAGGAGATGATTCGTGCGCGCACGCCGTTCATGCCCAATGTCATCGGGCTGGGCATGGCCGCGCCGACCGTGTTCTACCATGGCCAGGAGGAGCTGAAGCAGCGCCTGCTGCCGCGCCTGTTCTCCGGCGAGGACATCTGGTGCCAGGGCTTCAGCGAACCGGGTGCCGGTTCGGACCTGGCCAGCGTGCAGACCTTTGCCGAGAAGCAGGGCGACAAGTGGGTGATCAACGGCCACAAGGTGTGGACATCGCTGGCGCACTTCGCCCAGTGGATGATCCTGCTGCTGCGTACCGACAAGTCCCACAAGTACGACGGCCTGACCTACTTCGTGGTACCGATCCGCTCGGCACTCGGCAATGGCGTCACGGTACGCCCGCTGATCAAGATCACCGGCGAAACGGGCTTCAACGAGGTGAATTTCGACAACCTGGAAGTCGATGACGGCTACCGGCTCGATGAGCTGGGCAAGGGCTGGCAGGTCGCCATGACCACCCTGGCCCACGAGCGCGGCGCCGGCGAAAAAGTCACCCCGCGTTCCGGCGGGCTGAAGACGAAGTCCACCCACGCGACCAACACGGCCAACCTGATCGAGCTGGCGAAGAGCAGCCAGCGCAACGGCCGCCCGGCGTCGGAGGACGCGCTGGTGCGCGACGGGATCATGCGCCAGTTGATCCGCGAGGAGGGGCTCAACCAGAACCAGCGCCGCGCGCGGGTCACCGCCCTGCAGGATCACCCCGCGCGACTGCCTTTGCAGAACAAGCTGCTGTCCAGCGAGATCGCCCAGGGCACCGGCGCCCTGGCCATGGAAATCGCAGGCGCCAACAGCTCCCTGTACCTGGGCGATGACAACGCGCCCGCCGGCGGGCAGTGGCCGATGGCCTATATGAACAGCTACGGCATGACCATCGCCGCTGGCACCAGCGAGGTGCAGCGCAATATCCTCGGCGAGCGCGTGCTCGGCATGCCGAAGTCGAAATAAGGAGCCCCCATGACACAGCCGAAGAATTTTGGTTTTGGCGAAGAGGCGGCGCTGCTCAAGGAATCGGCGCGCAAGTTCTTCACCGACAATTTCTCCACGGAGACGCTGCACGGCCTGGTCGCAGACAACCCCGATCCCGAGCGCATGAGCGATGCTGCCTGGGACGAGGCGCTGTGGCAGCAGATGGTCGAGCTTGGCTGGACCTGCCTGGCGGTGCCCGAATCGGCCGGCGGCCTGGGCATGCCCGTAGTGGCGGTGGCGGGGCTGGCCGAGGAGTTGGGCCGAGCCGCGTTTCCCTGCCCGCTGCTGGCAACCCTCAATGCCACCTACGTACTGGCAGCCTGTGGCGCCGGTGCCGACAATGCGCTGGCGGAGATTGCCGGCGGCAGCGCCGCCACGCTGGCGATAACGGGCAGCAGCGGCGCCTGGGATGCCGCTGGCACCGACGTGCGCTGCGAGGACGGCAAGCTCCACGGCACGGCTTGGTTCGTGCAGGATGCGCGCAAGTGCGACCGCCTGCTGGTAGCCGCGCGCGCAGGCAGCGGCGTTGGCCTGTACTGGGTGAGTGCAGACGCGCCCGGCGTCACCGTCGCGCCCGACGCCATCGTCGACCTGACCCGTGACCAGGCGCACATCCACTTCGAGGCGGTAGACGCAGAGCAGGTCAGCGCCGACGGCGCCGCCGCCATCAACCAGGCGCTGCCGGCGATCTGGACCGTGCTGGCCGCCGATATCGCCGGCGCCGCCGAGTGGCAGCTGCAGACCACCGTGGAGTACGTCAGCACACGGCAACAGTTCGAGCGACCGCTGGGATTCTTCCAGGCGGTCAAGCATCCGCTGGTGGATGTGATGGTGCAGATCGATGAGACCAAGTCACTGGTCTACAACGCGGCCTGCGCCATCGACAATGAACCGGAGCGCGCGGCGCGCTATGCACACATGGCGAAAGCCTCAGCCAGTGAAACGGCGGCCTTCGCGTCCGGGCGCTCGGTGCAATGTCACGGCGGCATCGGCTTTACCTGGGAGTGTTACGTGCACCTGTACTTCAAGCGCCAGAAACACAGCCAGATGCTCTGGGGCGACGCGGCCTGGCACCGCGCGCGTCTGGCGGATATCGTGCTCGGCGAGGTCGCGTGAGCCTGCGCCGGCGGTGGTCGCGGTGCGCGCCCGTCACAGGGTGCTGTCCATGCGGCGATGAGATCGGGGAGTGGCGCGCATGAACTGGAAAAACCTGCTGGTCGTACTGGTTGCGCTTGTCACTGGCCTGGGCGTGCTGTTCCAGATCGCCACGCGCACGCCGGTGCCGCCGGAGCACCAGGTGTTCATCAATGGCACCGTCCTCACCATGGATGCGCAAAACCGCATCGTGGAGGCGCTGTCGGCGCGCGGTGAGTTGATCGAGGCGCTGGGCACCACCGACGAGATCATGGCGCTGGTCGACGACAACACCGAGGTGGTCGACCTGAAGGGCCGCACGCTGCTGCCGGGCTTCGTCGATGCCCACGGCCACTTCCCCGGTTCCGGCATGATGGTGCTGAACGCGGACCTCAACAGCCCGCCGATCGGCGAGATTACGGATATGGCCGGCGTGCTGGACGCCCTGCGCGCGCAGGCGGCGGCGACCGCGCCGGGTGAGTTCGTCACCGGGTGGGGGTACGACGATACGCTGCTCGCGGAGAAGCGCCACCCGACCCGCGCTGAGCTCGACGGCATCTCGACCGAGCATCCCATCATCGCCATCCACATTTCCGGCCACATGCTGGTGGCCAACAGCGCAGCGCTCGACCTGGTAGGTATTACGGCCGAGACCCCCGACCCCGAGGGTGGCGTGATC
>JAWVYG010000147.1:0-6371 GCA_033722815.1 Halioglobus sp. | reverse complement strand
TCTGGTTCGTGCGCATCCCGCTGCCGGATGTTTTTCACCCCGCCTGGATTCCCGGGTTTCGCCAGGCGGAAAACCGCTTCACCCTGGTCCGCCTGTTGACGAGCGATGGCATAGAAGGTTACAGCGCCGTGCAGTCCATGGGCCCGGAGCTGGCGGGACTGGGCGGCCTGCTCGGCTCCTACCTGCTCGGCGAGCGGGCCGATGACATCCCCAGTATCCGCCAGCGCATCCGCGAAATGGGCTACCTGGGGTGGCGGGTCGGCTGGCTGGAACCCGCATGCTGGGACATCCTGGGCAAGGCGGCTAACAAGCCCATATACGAACTGCTCGGCGGCGCGCCGGGCAGTATCCGTCTCTATGCCTCCACCGGCTCGACACGCAGCGTCAGCTACCGCGTTGACGAGGTGGCGGCAAGAATCGACGAGGGCTTCGATTCGGTGAAACTGAGGGTCCACGGCGATACGCTGCAGGAAGATGTCGAACACATCGTCGAAACCCGCAGGGGTGTGGGCGACGCCGTGGAACTGGGCGTTGACGCCAACCAGGGCTGGCGCGTTGCGGTGATTGCCGACGCACCGCGCTGGGACCTGCGCAGGGCCAGGGATTTTTGCAGCGCGGCGGGCGACGCCAACCTGGCCTGGGTGGAGGAGCCCCTGGCAATGGATGCCTATGACGATCTCGCCGCACTGCGGCGCGACTCCCCCGTTGCGATCAGTGGGGGCGAGCTCAACAACCAGGGCCTCCCCGAATTTGCCGTCATGCTCGAGAAAGGCTGTTTCGACATCTACCAGCCCGATGCCGTGTTCACCGGCGGCATTGCCGCCACCTGGGACATCATCAGGAGAGTCGAGGCAGCCGGCGCAGTTTTCAGCCCACATACCTGGACCAACGGCATTGGTTTTGCCATCAACCTGCAACTGTTCGGCGCTTATCCCGGGCGCGACCGGAAACGCCTCGAGTATCCCTACGACCCGCCGGGCTGGACGCCCGAGGGGAGAGACGGCCTGCTGGTGCAGCCGTGGCGACACGAACGGGGCCAGATGCAGTTACCGACAACGCCTGGCCTGGGGTTCGAGATCGACCAGCGTGCCCTGCGACGCCACGGCAGGCATTTGTATACAGCCACCGCGCCGCGAGTCGCCCTGCGTACCGTCCGCGACCGCGGCCTGGGCGAAGCGCGCAAGCTGGGTGCTACGCGCAGCGCCAGGATCGCGGCACGCAACGAAGCGTTTGAGGCAGAACTTGCCAGCGGCAAAAGCGCGGTGCAGATAGCGCTGGGGACTTAAGCTCCTGAATCAGCCCCTCACCTTTTCCAACATCCCCAGGCCTGTCTGAGCGTATGCATTTTCCAGGGCGCTCGACGCCCTCCCTCAATAAGACCCGGTTAGACCGGGGACAGGTGGGAATCTCCGGTAAACGCGACTAGTAAATAAGATCGACATCACGACTCGCTGCGCCAGAATTTCAGCATCCTTACGGTGGAATCGTCCCGCGCTATAAACTGGTGGTACAGCGCCGCCAGGATGTGCACGACAATCAGGGCAATCACCGCATTGGTCGCAAACTCGTGGATCGGCCGGATTTGCTGAAAAAGGTCTTCACCCGCCTGGCCCAGGGTGATGTCGAACTGCCCGAACAGGGTGATGGGTTCCGCCGCGTTCACCGCCGTGGCGATACCGCTGAAAATGAGCAGCCCGATAAAAAAGTACATGGCGAAGTGGGCCAGGTGAGCTGCACGGATCTGCCACACGCTCATACCGGCGGGCAGGGCGGCAGCGCCATGGCGCAGGCGAAAGAATATGCGCATAATAAACAACGCCGTGACGACTGTGCCGACACTGGCGTGATCCGAACGCGATTCCAGCCTGTCCCAGTCCTCCATCACATTGCCAAATTTCTGAGCTATGAACAGATCCAGGCAGATGATCAAGGCCATCAGCCAGTGGAGGACTTTCTGCACGACGGTGTAGTCGGCCCTTGACCCAGTGTCACTTGCCATGCTGCTGTATCCTTTGCCAATGTGCTGGAAACCCGCCGCGTCCGCCGGCGTGGTGCCACGTGTTTTTCGCGCCGCATGCGGTCTACAGGATGTCATATTTAGAGGCATGGTTGCCACGACCTCGCGAGAAAAAACGCGCGAGTTTTGGAGCACTGATACCAGCGATCAATGGCCGGGGCAGTCTGTCAAACGGTTAGCGTGCCATTGCCAGAGCGTGGTTGTAAATACACCAGGAGATATCACGACAAGACAGCGTATCGTCCCTCGAGCAGGGTGTTCGCCCAAGGTCTATATCCAGTTACTCACAGCCCCAATGAAAGTTGTGCGTGGCTACAGCGCCACAGAATACTCGGCGAGGAAGCGCAAGCCGCCGTACGTTTCATGCCCGCGGAAGTAACTCGTTCCGCTATGCGTTAAACGCGGCGGCCAGGAAGACCAGGATAAACAGTGCTATCAGCGAGCCCAGGAAGATGGAATATCTCCTGGGTTGAATCTGCCCATCGCGATCCATCTTCCTGATTAGAGGGAACAGCCGCCAGTAGAAGGACATTGTCGACACCGCAAGGGCGATAAGGCTGATACGCTGCATGTCCGGCGTACCATACACAATGATGACCACGAGAAGCAGCAGGAAAATCAACTTCGACCCTGCCACCCAGAAGACAAGGTACCTCACGAAATCATGGATTTCCGGGTATTGCCGGGAAGCCTCCCACGCGCTGAATACACCCACCGAGTTTGCCTTGCCGGAGCCGGGGAAGAAGTACATGGTCAGCACATTCGACAGCTCGAGCACAACAAAACACGTAATTACAATTTCGATAGTCGTCATAAGATCGGCTTTTCCCGGCGCCAGTTGGCAGCATGGTCTTGCAGCGTCGTGTAGGAATCAATCTCTCGTGAAGGCCGCGGGGAAAAATATTCCCGGTCCTTTTCTACATGTTAGTGTAAGCATACCGAAAACCTGCTGGAAACGTCTCCGGAGATAGGACGCCACATGCAACTACCCATTTCGCGAAGCCTCGCCATAGCGCTATTTTCACTTGGATTTTCAATGACCCTCGTCGCGCCACCACTGCACGCGCATGGTATTGTGCGGCAGCAACAGGCAGGGCTGCCGGTTGCTTCCAGCGTCAGCGTACCCGCAGGGGCCTCATGGCTGATTGTCGGTGGCACACTGGCGGAAGTCAGTAACCCGGGGGCACCGCCGGGATCGGCGGCGAGCCTGGGTGACACGGCGGCGCAGGCACGCAGCATACTGGCCAGGATCAAGGCGGAGCTGAATTCCGCCGGCTTCGCGATGGACGACATCGTCAATATGGAGGTTTATCTGGTGGCCGACCCTGACAAGAACGGCAGGGTCGATGCACTGGGGCTGACATCCGCGCTCCTGGCGTATTTTGGGAAGGACACGGAGGGGTTGCCGACGCGCTCAACCGTGGAGGTTGCCGGGCTGCCCGTTCCAGGCGCGCTGGTGCAGATCGCGGTAACCGCCGCCCGTATCAGTCATTCGGAATCGGAGTAACCTGCCGGCAGGCGTACCGCCGGCACTGGCCCAATACCGAAGCGGCCGTCGCCTTCAGGGCAAATCCCCGGGGGGCAGGTTGTCCTGCCACCAACCCGGGAAGTCGGGATTCACCTCGGTCGCGTCGTGATTGGTTGTGATATCCCCCACCGCGCGCATCATGTCCTCCACCAGGTCCCAACCGGCGGCGTTGGTTTCTTCGTAGTGTCCATCGGCCTCATCCAGTGCCTGGCCGTAACGGCAACTGCCCTCGATGACGTCGGCGACCAGGCCCGGGTAGTCCGATAGCACCGAGGGATCCTCGGTGACGCGTTTACAGGTGGCGCCGGCAACGGCGTCCGGATACTCGATAAAGCCCAGGCCGTGCAATGCCTCACAGAGACCCGGGCCGGCGAAGAAATCGGCGACGCAGAAAACGCGAAAGTTTGACAGCGGCACGAAGTAGCCCAGCTGATCGCTGCCAAGCCCGATCGTCCACTTGTAGGCATCGGACATGCGGTTGCGGGTGTAGCCCGGCACCGTGTAATCGTCTCCGAACGCATGGCGCCCGGGGGCTTCCTCGTACCACTTCTCGGGCGTACTGCGAAATTCGGCCGGCAGACCCATAGTCAACTCACCGGGAATTTCACCGGGCAGGAACATCATGCCCACCGGGCCGATACGCACATAATCCACTGCACTTTGCAGGTGGTCGCCCTTGCGCACTGCTCCGGCGAGATCGTCCGGCAGGACATCGAAGTTGTCACTCTCGCAGGTGGCATCCGTTTTCGGGCCGGTCAGCGGGCAGTTGTAGAGAACAGCGCGGGCGTGCCCGAGGTCCGCACGGCCTGTGGCCGGGTCGATCACGAGCAACACCCGAAAGCCGAGATTACTCAGGTAGGTATAGAACGGCTTGCTGTCGAAGCTGACGCGGGGCTCGGTAATCGGGTAGGCATTGTCAAGCAAACGGATGGCCGCGGCCGCCAGTTGTTCGCCGATGACAACCGCCCGCCGGAAATTGCGCTGCCGGTAATCATCCCCACCGCCCGGCGCGGTGGCACCCTCCGGCGCGATCAACTGGTTCCCCAGCGGGTGGTCAGGCGTCACCTCCCAGACCTCCGAGCCGCCGGGACCTACCAGGACACCCAGTGCGCCGTTCAGAAATAGTGACTCACCGCCGTAGGCGGCCTGGATGTCCTCGCGCAGGATGCCGGGGAAGTCGGCGGTAAAATAGCGGCCCCGCGCGCTGCAGTCCGCCAGCGCCAACGCCGCACAGTCATCCTCGATCTCCGCCAGGGGCGGCGACCAGCCCAGCGTCGCCTCCGGGTGCAGGTTCCACTGCACGAGTGTAGCGATGGTGTTGCCGCGGGTGTCCACCGCCTGCATCACGTTCAGGCTAGGGTCAAATACCTGGGGATCGGTGCCGTCGTTCATGCCGAACCAGTGTTCACCGGCGGCGACGCGCAACCTGGCAGGCCGGCGTGTAGACACCGCCTCGGCGATGGCGGCGGCCACCTGGTCGGACATATGCTCATACCATGCATGATTGACGTCGAACGCGGTATCCGGCCCGTGGTGGTTGTGGCTGGCGCTGATCACCACGCGCAGCTTCTTGGCAATCCCGGGCGGCAACATGGCCGCGGCCTTGTCCCGCATCTCGGCGGCGTCGATGCGAAATACCATGTACAGATCGGAGTCGACAATAACAACGATGTCCTTGCCACGCGGGTCATGGATTGCCACCGCAGTGGCGCGCAGGTCGTCATGCACCCAGTAGGAATCTTCGTCGCCGTTACCCACGGCAATGCGCCCGTCGTCCCAGGCGGGCACGAAGATGCCCGGGTCGTCCGGGTCATCGCGTCCGGGGAACCCGGCGTTCAGGTAGTCGAGACTGCCGTCAACCAGGGGCAGGACAGAGCGCGATGCCGCGCCGACAAGAATGTTGCCCTTCCCCGCTGGCGCCTTTGCTGCGGCGTCGGATTTCGCGACGGCGGGCGCGGACAGGTAAAGCAGGCTGAGGGCGGCGAGTAGAAGCGCGGGAAGGAATCGGTGCGGGCGCATGGTTATCTCTCCATTATCTTTGGCGGGCGCGTACCCTCAGTATAGAAGACCCTGGAACTTTCATGGCGTTTACAGTGTTATTTCTTGAACCGCGCGCTGGTTGGCTCGCCCTCCGACGCGATTCGCCGGGAAGGAAAATTACCGTTGCGCACGAAACGCTCGGTAACGCCGGTACCGCTGGCGACTTCAGCTTCGGACAAATCCCTTGTAGCCCTCAGCCACCGCATGCTCACACAGTTCCGCGTATCTCGGAAATCCCCCAACGTAAATCATGAAGCCGCCCTTCTTCCCCTCGATGTTGCTGGCGTTGTACCAGGACGCCGCGAACCTGTGCAAAGTGTGCTCAGATGCCGCCTCTACCTCCTGTGCCCACTGCTCCTCCGCTTCCTCAGTCGCATCGATGCGTGTAAGAGATTCACGTTCCATATTTTCGATAATGTCGGCTGTCCAGTTGACCTGCCATTCCCCGGTGGTAATCATCTGTGCCTGCGCGGAGGGCGTCGTGGGCCCATGGATCATGAACAGGTTGGGGAATCCCGATACCATGGCGCCGAGGTAGGTGGCGGGACCCTCCTCCCACTTCCGGGACAGCTTGCGCTGACCAACGCCCTCAATATCGATCCTGGCCATGGCACCTGTGACCGCATCGAAGCCGGTAGCCGCCACTATGATATCCAGTTCGTAGTCGGCATCGCTTGTGCGCAGACCGGACTCGGTGAATGCGGTAATAGGCGATGACCTCGCATCCACCAGCGTCACATTATCGCGGTTGTACATTTCGAAGTACCCGTTGCCTATACACAGGCG
>JAWVYG010000146.1:0-6392 GCA_033722815.1 Halioglobus sp. | reverse complement strand
CTCCGCGGAATTCGATAAGGACTCGCCGGTAACGCTGGAGGGCGTCGTGTCCAAGGTGGAGTGGATCAATCCCCATGCCTGGATTCACCTGGATGTCGTTGGGGACGACGGCGACACCGTGGCCTGGATGGTCGAGGGCGGCACGCCCAACACCCTGCTGCGCTCGGGCATCCACAAGAACTCCCTGCCGATTGGCAGCGAGATTCGTGTGCGCGGCTACCAGGCCAAGGACAAGCGCTGCCAGCCGGCCTGCAAGGCGAACGGCCGCGACCTGATCTTCGCCGACGGGCGCAAGGTGTTCATGGGGTCCTCCGGCACGGGCGCGCCGAAGGACGGCTCCGATCCAAGGGAGCGCTGATGCGGCCTCGCCCTGTCGCCGCTGAAGGAGCGTTCGCCGCTTGAACCAGTGGATCTACGACTTCGCCGTATGGCTGGACACCCATGCGTGGAGTACCGGCCTGCACGAGTCGTACTACATGTACAACTGGATCGAGTCCACCCACGTGATCACGCTGATGCTCAGCCTGGGCATGCTGTTTTTGATCGACCTGCGCATGCTCGGCTGGGCGTTGCCGCAGGTGCCGGCCAGCACGGTGGCGAAGCGTCTCAACGTGCCCATGCTCGTGGGCTTCAGCGTGATGATTATCACCGGTGTGCTGTTGTTCTACGCCATTCCCGTGCGCACGGCCCAGAGCCTGTGGTTTCGCATCAAGGTGGTGCTGCTGCTGGCCGCCGCGCTCAATGCCTGGCTGTTTCACCGCCGCATGCAGGCGGCGCCCGCGGGTTGGGATACCGCGCCTCGCGCGCCTTCCGGCCTGCGCCTGGGGGCGGGCCTGTCGCTGGCCTTCTGGGCGCTGATCGTGTTGTGCGGGCGCTTCATCGCCTACGACTGGTTCGACTGCAACGCCGAGCCGGGCGACGTCATCGGGGTCCTGGCCGGCTGCACCCCCGGCCAGACGCAGTTCTAGGGTCGCCTTGAACATGGATTCCGTCTTCGCCTACAAACGCTCCGCAATACTGCTGCTGCTGATTGCGCTGTGCGCCGGCTTCGCGCTGTCGGACCTGCGCATCGACACCTGGGCGGCACTGCTGCCGTTCTTCGAGTGGATGGAAACCACGCCCTTCGGCGTCATCGGCAAGACCTGGGGAGCGGCGTTCGCGGCGGTGGAGGCGGTGCACCTGCTGTCCATGGCGGTGCTGGGCGGCGCCGTGCTGGTAGGGGACGGGCGCCTGCTGGGATGGGTATTTGCCGACCAGCCGCTGCGCCAGGTGCAGGACCAGTGCCACCGCGTGTTCGTGTGGAGCCTGGCTGTCGTGGTGTTCACCGGTGTGTTCATGGCCTGCGGCGTGGCCATGAAGATCTACTACCTGCCGGTGTTCTGGTACAAGATGCTGGCGCTGGCGACCGGCACGTTGTTTGCCTTTTTTATCCGGCGGCCGCTGGTGTCCGCGCCCGGGGAGATCGCGCCGGTGACGCGCCGCCTGGTGGCGGTGGCGTCAGTGGTTGTGTGGTTCTCGGTGGCGGCGACCGGGCGCTGGATAGGTTTCTCCGGATAGCGGCATGTCGCGGTCGATGCGCCAGGGAGCCATGTCATGACAGAAAGAAACAGCAAGGATGCGCAGCTGGCCGCGCTGCTCGGCGCCGCCACTATCCTGGCCGGTGCCGCCATCTACTGGTGGGGACAGATACAGTCGGTGCGCGAGCTGCTGGAAATGGCCTACGGCTGATCCTTCGCGTCACCGGTCAGTTCGTACTCGAACTCCCTGCCGTCCCTGAACTCGGTCGCACTCGCGTAGTAACCGCGGGTTTCCAGCGTCACCGTCGCGCGCTGTTGCGTGCGGTTCTGCCAGAACCAGCCGTGTATGCCGTCGAAGGGCGCGGTGTAGCTGCCGCCGCCGCTGTCGCTCCTGGCTTTGGCGAAGGTCTCGGCGTAGCCGGGTGCGGCGCCGTCGGGTTCCGCATGCATATCGAATAACACCTGCGTGTCCGAACTCCACCGGTACAGCATCGCGTCGCCAGCCTGAAGTCGGTACTTGTACTCCACGGCCTCGAAGGGTTCGAGCGCGAAGGTGATCGCGTCACTGCGCCAGCGCCCGGGCTGCGCGCGCAGCGCGGTTTCACCTGCCTCTGACATCCCCATAAGCCCCAGTGCTTCGCCGGTACCGAGCGGATCCCAGCCGTACTCCGCGGGCAGTACCGCGGTCACCAGCACCAGTGCTGCGACCAGCAGGGCGGCGGCGCTGGCACGCAGGATGCGTCGCTTGTCGGCCGCCGCGGTCACGACAGCAGGTACCCGGCCAGCTGGTTGCCGGCGAGCAGGAAGCCACAGCACATCAGCAGCGTATTGGCGCCGAACGCGTGTCGCGCGAAGGAGGGCGAGCGCCGCCACTGCAGCAGTGCGATGAGGATGATGGTCAGCGCCAACAGCTGGCCCAGCTCGACGCCGAGGTTGAAACTCAGGAGGTTGGTGGCGAGCCCGTCGCCGCCATCGATGTAGCCCTGCAGCCTGGTCGCCAGCCCGAGGCCGTGAAAGAGGCCGAACACCAGCACCGCCAGCCGGGTGTCCGGCTGCGCGCCCAGGAGCCTGTCGAAGCCGCCCATGTTCTCGAAGGCCTTGTACACCACGGACAGGCCGATCACCATGTCCACCAGGTGTTCATCCACCTGCCAGTTCGTCCACACACCCAGGCACAGGGTCAGGCTGTGGCCAATGGTGAACAGGGTGACGTAGAGCAGCACATCGCGGCCGCGGTAGAGAAAGAAGATGACACCGAGCAGGAACAGCAGGTGATCGATGCCGGTAAACATGTGCTTGGCGCCGAGGTAGAGGAAGGGTCCCGGCGCGGGACCGGTCAGCCCCTGTACGTAGGCGGCGTTGTCCGCCGACAGGTCGTGGCCCCAGGCGGTGCCGCACAGGGTGCATAACAGGATGGCCGCAAGCAGCTTCACACGCGTGCTCAGTCGCGCCGCGCCTCGGGCCAGTACTGGTTGTGGCAGGCGCGGCACACCTGGTAGATGGCGCCACCGGCGTCGAACAGCGCCTCGGCGTCCTGTGCCTGCGCTGCCGCCAGCGCGAGTTTCGCCGCCTCGGTGAGACCCGCGGAGTACTCGTCCCAGTCCTGTCCCATGCTGCGGCCGGGGATCATCAGCAGGTTGCCCGCCTCCGCCAGTGCGGCCGCGGCGTGGATCACGGTCGTCCAGCCCTCGTCGGTGGTCGGTGCGAGCTCGGTCCTGCCTTCGGCTGTGATAATGGTGCCCGCCGAGTCCCAGATCACGTCTGCGGGGGGCTCCAGTATCCACTCCATGAACTGCTGCATGTCCGTCACCGGCTTCTGCGGCACGGTTGCTGCGGGGGGCGGTGCAGATTCGCTGCAGGCATACAGCGTGGCCGTCAGCAGGGAAATTTGCAGTAGTGGGCGCATGCGTGCTTCCCTGGACCTTACTGGCCGGCGCCATTACTGCGCTCGAGCCACGTGTTGGCACGCAGGATGGCGTTGTCGCGGATGTCCATATAGAACAACGGATAATCGAGCCCGTGGTAGGAGTCGCCCATGCCGCCGAAGTTGCTGAATTGGGTGCCGGACTGGTCGGTGACATAGAGCCTGCCGCCCTCGCACCGGGCCTCCACGTAATTGGGCAGGGGATTTTTCAGTGCATCGAACTGCACACCGCGCGCGGCATCGCTGCCGGCGAATTCGAGGTGGTATTCGCCGGATACCGGCACCGCCCCGCGGTGCAGCTCGCGGCCGGCCAGCGGGCCGTCGAGTCTCCAGCTCAGGGGATTGACGCACACGACGTCGTTGGGTTCGTGATCCTCGCGCGTCTCGATGCTGTAGGTATCCCAGTGGATGACGCAGCCGAGCTGGTCGGGCGCGTCGCAAAACGGGATGTCCTTGAGCCCGGAGAACTCCGTGCGGCTGACATAGCCGCCGATCAGGAACGCCGCCACCATACGCTCGGCGAGTTCGGTGCCGTCGATGCGGTTGAGCAGCAGCCCGAGGCCGTGATGCGTGCCCTGGCTGTGACTGGCCAGTACGAACGGGCGGCCGTTGTTGTAGGTCTGCAGGTAATGGTCGAAGGCGCGTTCGACATCCTTGTAGGCAAAGCCGAGGATGGTATCGCGGGTCAGTTCCTCTCCGGTCATGTAGGCGAATATGGAGGCCTGGCGGTAGCGCGGCGCGTAGACGTTGCAGCAGCCGTTATACGGGCTGGCCTGGTTCGCCATCATCCATTTCGTGTTTTCCTCGCTGGAGGTATCCGCGTCCATCGAGAAGGTCCAGCTCGTGCCCTTCAGGAAGCCCGTGGGATGTACGAAGAACACGTCAACCGGCGCGGCGCCCTGCGCATAGCGGTTGGTCACGCCGGCGGGCACGAGATCGGCGAGGTCTTCGCGCGTCGGCAGCGCCGCCCAGCTCGATTCCAGTGCGTAATCCGGCGGCGGCGCCGGTTGCGCCGCCGGGTCGAAGGGCTGGTCGGGTGCACCGGTAGTGACGTCCCAGACGATTTTCACCATGGGTCCGTTGCCCGTGGCGAAGATGACTGCGACGCCCAACAGCAGCAGTGCCGCAATCGCGATAAAACCTCGCTTGATCCACTTCATCGTTGTCACCCGGATTGGTTGGCGGCGGACGTATAGCGCCGGGCAGGCGCGTTCGCCCGTTGCAGCAACGATGCTACGGGCTAAGCGCAGGTGTGACAACTGCTGGTTGTACCCACGGCAGTTGCCTGCGCTCCGGGGCGGGATTTGCTGAGGCCGTGCGCTGGGTCTATCTTACTGGGGTAGGCAGTAATCGGTCATCGAAGCGGGCTATGGACGAAGAAGAGGCACAGGCACTGGCGCAGGAGGAGCTGTCCCGGGTAGAGGCGGCGGGCTACGCCGTTGCCTCCGAACACATCGACACCGTGGTGCTCAAGGAAGTTCACGGCGCGAGCGGTACCGGCTACGAGATCGAAGTGTCCTACCAGTGGCGGGGGGGCGAACACGAAGAGATCCTGGTCATTTGCCGGGTTACCTCCAAGGAGTGGTTCAGCCACCGGCACGTGGAAGAGTCCCTGCACCTGCGCGTACCCGAGTCCTGAATCCTTCGTAACCTTCACGAGAGTGCTGGAGTTATCGGGTGGGGAATATGTACAGGGGGAGTTGTCTTTGCCAGGCCGTCAGGTACGAAATCCGCGGCGACCTGACGGCTGTCGGCCACTGTCATTGCTCGAAGTGCCGCAAGGTGTCCGGTACCGGCTCCAACGCCGTGGCCTACGCCTCCCCCGATCACCTTGTGTGGACAGCGGGCGCCGACCTTGTCAGGACTTTCGCCTTCGACGACGGCTGGTCCTCCACGTTCTGCTCGAACTGCGGTTCGCCGTTGCCCCAGTGCGATCCCGCTGGCGCGATCTGCTATGTGCCTGCCGGCACGCTCGATGATGATCCCGGGCCGGACATCATGGGGCACATCTACGTCGGCTCGATGGCCTCCTGGGACAGGATCGGCGACGATGCGCCGCGTTACGACGAAAACATCCCCGGTTGATGTCGCAGCCGCGCGGGGCGCTTTCCGGGTCGCCGGCGGGTCCTGCAGCGCGGATGCCTGAATCCATAGGCACCGAGCGCCTGTTGCTGCGTCCGCTGGACGCGGATGACCTCGATGCGCTGCACGTGCTGTGGACGGAGCGGCGTTTCAGGCATTTCCTGTGGGACGGCGAGATTATCGCGCGCGATCTGACAGCACAGATCATTGCGAAGAACAGCCAACTGTTTGCCGCTGGCGATGTCGGCATCTGGGGTGTGCGCGAGCGCGGTGCTGACGCGCTGCTGGGCATCGCGGGTTTCTGGGAGTTCCATGCGCCCCCGGTGCGTGAGCTGCTGTTTGGCGTTGCGCCAGCGCGGTGGAACGGCGGCGTGGCGACGGAGGCCGCCCGCGCCGTGGTGGACACGGGCTTCGCGTCAGCCGGATTCGACGCTATCCAGGGCAGCTGCGACCGCGACAACCGGGCATCGGTGCGTGTCATGGAGAAGCTCGGCATGCAGCGCCGGCGCGGGCACAGGCCCGGGCAGGGGGCGATCGAGTTTTATGGGCTCACGCGTGCGCGGTGGCACGCCTCGGGCCAGTAAACCGCAGCTTCCCTTGTCGCCGTGTGTAACCGCGCATCGCGGGCGTACCACTGCGGGTGACCGCGCGCAGCGAGAAGCGCTTACAATGCCACCTGACACCCGACGGAGCGGTTGGATGGAAGAGCAGCAGTACCTCGCAGCGCTGATAGAGTTGCACAGGGGTCTCGGCCGGCTGGGTCCGGGTGACGATGCATTCTCGCGCGCTGTTATCGAAGCGCTGCCGCCGCTGCCGGCACGACCGCGGATTGCCGACATAGGCTGCGGCACGGGCGCCGGTGCGCTGAT
>JAWVYG010000145.1:0-6427 GCA_033722815.1 Halioglobus sp. | reverse complement strand
TACCAGCCAATGCAGGCCGGGAAGCGGGACACTGGAAACCGGCGCGGACGCGAACGTTATCTCGTCAATGTGGAAAAGCACTGTGCGTCCAGGATTGCGGAAGCTTACGTCTGAAATCGCCGATGTACTTGTATAGCCGAAAAACTCAGGAACTTGACCGGTACTGTTTTCGATGCGAAAACTCTCCCCGTCGAGAACAATTTCGAGCCCGTTCTGCGCTGCGCCGCGGATGGAGAAGGCGAGCGCGAATATCGGCTCCGGGAATATCCACGTATTGAGTAGGGACGCGGTTGAGCCGGGTTCGCCCAACGCATTCCGGTATTCGCCGGCAGAAACGCCGTTGTCGCCGCAACAGAAAACACCCCCCGAATTGGCGGAGACTACGCCGCTATCGAACGTGATGCTGGGGGCAGAGGCGATATCATTACTGAAAGTGTCGTTAATTAACGTGGATCCGGCCACTGCGCCGCTCCAGAGAGACGCATCCCTGAATTCGATCACATCGGCACGGACGGGTGAATTTCCCCCAAGGACCATGATCACGGCAAAAATCAGGCTAGTAGTTTTCATTCTTCCGGCTCCATGGGCAGACCTTTCCGTAGCACTGCCAAAGGCGGCGCCATCGCTGCAGATACGAGTGCCCTCGAATCTAGCTATGACTGGTGCTAATGTCGTACCCAATACTAGGTAGAAGGGCTTTGGTTGCGTAGTGACCGGGGGGAGATGTGGCCCAGGACAAGGATAGTGCACTGGACGATGCCATCGATCGCATCTACTCGATTGTGATGGAGCCTGAGCAGCTTGAGGACATGCCGCGGGTATTGAGGCCGGCCCTGGGGCAGGATGGACGGGACATCGAACCTGACGGTCGCATGGACGTACACCTGAAGCGGGCTGCGGATCTTCTCGGTCAATTCAGGTCGGCCGCGCCCGGGACCGGTAGTCCGGGCGGTGCCTCGCAGAGTCAGCCGACTTTCCAGCTGGACGAAGACCTCAACATAATCACCTGTAATCAAGCTGCCTCACAGGTTTATGGGTTGAAGCCTGGCGACGGACTGGTTGCGCTTCCGCTGTACCGAGAGAGCCAACGGGCGCTTGAATCGGTTCTGCGCAAAACGCGCAAGGCGGCGTTGGCCGGCGCGCAGGAAACCGCAATTGTACGCTTGATTCGATCGGATAATGACCAGGCGATCATCGTGTCCATCGATCCGATTGTGTGCGACAGCGGGGCAGGCCTGGTTGAAATGCGCACGGCCGATATCATTTGTTCGCCGGGGCTGCTGTCGACGCTGGAATCCACATTCAAACTTACGCCGACCGAAACGGAGGTGGCGCAGAGTCTCATAGAAGGCGCCAGTATCGAAGAAATTGCGACGTCTCGAAATAACACCGTCGGAACGATTCGGGTGCATGTCAGGGCTTTGTTCGCGAAGACCGAAACGCACAGTCAGGCCGAGTTTGTTCGAATGGCTATCGGCCTCGCCTTACTGGTTCATTCGCGCGGGCCGCATGCGACGACTGGCGATATAGATGCAGCTGCCGCGCCCTATCCGCGCGTTGAGCATCGCCATACGTTGTCGCTTCCGCGTGGCGGCACACTGGCCTATACCGCTTTTGGGCCCGAAAGTGGCTTTCCGTTGGTATTCATGCATGACAACATACTCGGCGACGCCTGGCCCGCAGAAACCGCTGAGGAAGCGATTCGCAGGAATTTTCGGATCATTGCGCCAGCCAGACCTTATTTCTCCGGCACGCCTCCCTGTGATCCCGGCGCGAATCCGATTCAGCAATTCACAGAAGATACGCTCCATTTATTGAATACCCTGGGCATAGCAAGGTACGTGATCGTCAGCCGCACCACCGGCAGTGCGTTTGCGGGTATGCTTGCACTTGCCGACCGGGATCGCTGTCGTGGTGTACTGGCACTATCGCCTGCCTTGCCCACGAGGAAAGTGCGGGACTACGACACGCTCAACGATCATGCCAGATTCGTCGCTCTGGGCGCGCGTTTTCAGTCTGCCGCGCTGTTGTTCGCGTGTCGCGCCGGCGAAGCCCTCTATCGCAAAGTCGGCGCCCGCCGCTACCTGAAGACGGTGCTGGCGCGATCCAGACCGGACCAGGCGATATGCGATGATCCCGCGAACGCGTCCGTCCTCCAGCATGGACTGGATTTTCAGGAGAACTATAAGGCCTTCTATAATGAACTGCTGAATTTGCAGTCGCAAAAATTGCCCAACTTTCTTGATCTACCCTGTCCGGTGCATCTTATGGTGGGTGATATGGATACGAATAATCGAAAACAACAAGCGGAGCGGCTGTTGTCACGCGGGGCGAACTTTGAAGTCACGGCACTGGACGGAGCCGGTGCGCTGTTTTTCTACACACACGGGCGGCAAGTACTGGACGCAGTTGAGACGTTATGTGCGACGAAAGACTGACGAGGGGCGAGTATCAGTAATCTGGTTATGCTGATAAACACCAGGTCGTGACGTACGGGCCATCGTAATGCACTGATTAGCCATTGCCATGGCTCTGCTATCAACTTGGGACGCACACTCTGTGCGTAACCCAATCATTCTTGGGAAGAATGTCGGATACCCAAAGGCATGAAACTCGGGTCGTTCGAAAGAGTCCTGCCCTTAGGATACCAAGAGCATTGAGGGAAACGGACTTGATCAGTAAGCCGAGGAATTCTGGAGGATTTTCCGGAGGAGAGGGCGGGGAGTCCGATACCTTGACCGACGTTAATGAAACCCATCTTGTATCGTGAGAAATTGAATATGAGCCTGTTGGCGCGAGATCGTACTTGGGGAACGCGCTTCATTCACGTGGGGGAAAGAGTGCAAAAGTTTTCGGTGAAACGGCCCAGCTTGTCCTGGCGCCATGCAGTGCTTGCGATGTCGCTCGGGGTGGCTGCGGGATGTTCGGATAGTAGTGACCAGCCCCATCAGGACAATGCGTTCTCGGCTCCCGCCAGCGACTGTCTCTGGGTAGGACCCTACGTCCGGGAAAACGAGGGCTTCAACTTTGCCTTTCCAGACTCCGGGGCGGTCTACTGGAGCGCGGTATACCGGCTTCCGCAGGAGGGCGCTTATATCACACTGGAGGCCGATTTCCCCTATTCGCGCTATATGTCCTACAACAGCTATCGGAGGGATACCTCGCCCGCGCAAGCACTGACAGACCGCGAGATCGTGCCCGAGAACGGATCGATCAACCCCTTCGTCGATGGCAATCCGCGCAACGATCCCCTCAGGCGCTACGTCGTCTCTGTCTTGCCCGGCCAACCTCCGGTAGATGGCGAACCCCTGGCAGACAATACGCTTTACGATGCGACCGCCGCAGAGGGAGAAACGGCGGTGCTCATATACCGCAACTATGTGCCCAACGACGGTACCGACCAGACCGGCGATGTGGGCTTGCCCCGTGTGACGCTGCATCTTCCCGATGGCAGCCTGGTGCAGGGCAACGAGGCCTGCGCCGCGCTGTCGGCGGACAGTGAGCCGCGAACCATACCGCTGGTGCCGGCGGATATTTACCAATCCAACCGGGATGACTTCGAGCCGGCGCGAAATCCCCCTGCGTTCAGGGCAACCTACGGCATTCCCTTCATGTTCCAATGTGACTTCCAGGGCGACTGCAGCAACAACCCGGAGCGCAATACCCGCTTCTTTGCCAATGCAGACAACCAGTACCTCTATGCGTTTCTCGATCGCGGAATCGCCGAGGTTGTGGTCGTGCGAGCCAGGATTCCGGAGATACCGCAGACGCAGGCAGGGCAGGCGGTCTTCAGGGATGGCGAACTGCGCTACTGGTCCCTGTGCCAGAATGAATTCTACTCACAGAGAGTGAAAGACTGCCTGTATGACGAGCAGGTGCAGATCAATCCCGATGGATTTTTCACGATCGTCACCAGCGCGCAGGAAGACCGACCTGAAAACGCCACCGGGGAATGCGGTGTGGGATTCCTGCCCTGGCCGGACAACGGGGACGGATTCAGTCTCGCCCCTGGGCGAGAGGATGACCCAAACAGCGCAACCCTGATCCTGCGCAACATGCTGCCCGCGGAGGATTTTGACCAGGCAATACAGAGTACCAGCATCGCTGGTGATGAGGCCGGGGTGCTGGGGGAGTACATGCCGAAAGCTGTTTACATGAGCCGCTCCGATTTCGAGGGGCTGGGTTGTGATCCCTACCTGGCCCTGCCTTATGATGCCCTCTGAGCGGTCCGTAGCAGCGTGCCTGC
Source organism: Halioglobus sp. (assembly GCA_033722815.1). Classification (GTDB taxonomy): domain Bacteria; phylum Pseudomonadota; class Gammaproteobacteria; order Pseudomonadales; family Halieaceae; genus Marimicrobium. Next base: position 2,181 of record JAWVYG010000145.1, on the reverse strand, counting down.
CTGCGCAGGGCCGGTGGCTGCAAACCCGTTGATCTCGTCGAACCCGGCTGGATCCGTTGCCACCTCGATTGCGGCCCGCTTCGACCCATCGATCAGGAGCCCACTCTGCCGGGCAGCCCGATCATAGTCCTATCCATGCCAACAGGAGCAACAGGGCGACGAACCATAACGCCAGCCAGGCGCTGCGCAGATACCAGTTAATGCTGGCCTCTTCCTTGAATACCCGCCGGATGGCGGTCTCGTACACGTCTTCAGAGGTGTCCAGCCTTCTCCAGTCGCGCGGCCTGATGAGACTCATCGTATACGCTACAGCGAACGTGGATACAAAACCAAACACATTCCACCACAGCCAGGAGACCTCCGGCAGGTAGAGCCAGCAGAAGCCATTGCCGAGAATGCCGACGAGTAAACCGGCGATCGCATGGACACCGCCAACCCGCCTGGTGAGCAGGCCGAGAGCGAACACGCCGAGTATCGGGCCGTTGGCCAGCGAGCCGATCTTGTTGATCGCCTCCAGTACCGTGGGGGCGATGTCGCCGACAAAGAACGCCATGCCCAGCGTCACGCAGCCCCACGCCGCCGTCAGTGCGCGCGAGATGACCAGTTCCCGCCGCGCGCTCCAGTCACCGCGGTAGAAGCGGCGTACGAAATCCTCCATCGTTGTGGCGCTGAGGGAATTGAGCACGGAGTCCAGGGAGGACATAGCTGCCGCAAACAGTGCTACCAGGCTGAGACCCACCAGGCCAACCGGCAACGCGTTGATCATGTAGAGAGGCACCGCGAGATTGTACTCTCTTCCGTCGCCGCGCAACGGCAAGGCTTCGATAAATTCCGGGTTGTCGGTGACGTAAACGGCGATACCTACGCCTACCAGGCAGTACAGCATGACCAGGGGAAAGCGTAGAACGCCGTTGATGAATAGCGCCCTGTTGGTGCCGTCGATATTGCGCGAGCTCAGCTGGCGCTGCACCTGGCTCTGGTCGCAGCCGTAGTAGGACACGTAAAGAAACAGCCCGCCAAACAGCATAGGCCAGAAAGCGAACGTTGCGCCGTCCCCCAGGCCGTGGCGCGTGAAATCGAGGGTGGTTTTCCTGTCCGGCGAGAACGCCTGCCACATCGCTTCGACGCCACCGGCGGCGGTGACCAGCGAAACGAGGGCGACGACGAGCATTGACGTCAGTATCAGGAGTTGTATCACGTCGCTGTAGATAACGCCGCGAATGCCACCGAGTACATCGTATACCACGGTGAAAACTCCGAGTATCAACACGGCGCCGAGAAAACCCAGGCCGGTGATCAGGTCGATGACGATGGCCACACTGTACACCGTGACTGCGCTGGCGAACGCACGTACAAACTGGAACAGCCCGCTCAGGGTCAGGCGAGTGGCCACGTCGAAGCGGCGCTCGAGGTAGCCGTAGACGGATATGAGCTGGAAGTGCCGAAACACCGGCATCATGAAGAGCATCAGCACGATCATTGCCAGCGGGACCGCCAGTTCGTACTGCAGCCAGACCAGGCCGCCGCCGACGGTGAACGCGACGAACGCCGGCGCGCCCAGGATGCTGTTGGTCGAGCACTGGGTGGCCATGATCGAAAGCCCCACGGGCCAGGGACCAATCTCCCGGCCGCCGACATAGTAGTCTTCCCGATCGAACTGGCTGCGGGACAGCCACGCAGCCATCCCCAGCAGCGCCACGCAGTAGCCCAGGATGATCAACCAGTCGGTGTCGGCGAGTTCAGTCGTCATGGCGGTCTGGTATTGTTGTTGTCCACTACATCAATTACAGCTTGCATCTTTCATGCCAGCAGTCCCGGCAAGTGCGCCCTTTCCCAGCTTCATGTCCCAGGCCGTTCGTACCATCGCCCGGGCAGGCCTCTTCCGGGTCCGGCTGCACTTCCTGGCGCCATTATGGTGTTTCGCGCCTCATTTCAGTGCACCACTGGAGTTCCGCCGATCCAGTGCGATGGCGCTGCGGCTGGCGGTTGCCGTCACCTGCGCAACCCCTGGTAGCCTGGCTCAGGTGTGCGATTGCAGGCTCACCGGTACATGCGGTGGCGATTGAGTTAAGTGATGAGTTGCAGCGGGTTGCGGAAACGGCGCATGACTGCGTCAGGCACGCGGTGACCTGTATTGCCGAATGCGACCGGGTTCTCGCTACCGGCGAAAGGTCAATGGCC
>JAWVYG010000144.1:0-6429 GCA_033722815.1 Halioglobus sp. | reverse complement strand
TAAGCTGCCCAAGGGGCTGCCTGACCTTTGCAGGCCGGTCCCTGCGCGAACGGCAATCGCGCGGCGTCCCGCCTTGCGCGGGGCGCAGAAGCGGCCAGTTTTTCCGGTAAAGGCGTGACAACCATGACATATACGTTGAGCGATGATCTTGCACTGCGCGCACGCGCCCAGACGGCGATGCCCGCGGGGATTTACGGACACCAGGCCTCCGCCTCACTGTCCCCCGTTCACCCGCAGTTCTTCGCACGCGCCGAGGGCGGCCGCCTGTGGGACATAGACGGCAACGAGTACATCGACTTCGTCTGCGGTTACGGCACCAACCTCCTGGGCTATTGCCACCCCAGGGTCGACGCGGCCGCCGCCGCACAGCAGGCGGTCGGAGACGGCATGACCGGGCCGTCGCCGCTGATGGTGGAACTGGCCGAGGCATTCAAGGCCAGGCAGGCCCACGCCGACTGGGCAATGTTCGCCAAGAACGGCACCGACGCCACCACCATCTGCATGATGACGGCCCGCGCCCAGACGGGGCGCAAGACGGTCCTGCTGGCCAGCGGCGCCTACCACGGCGCCGCTCCCTGGTGCACGCCGGGGCAGGCCGGCGTCGTCGATGCCGACAGGGCCTACCAGGTACACTACACGTTCAACGACATCGACAGCGTCAGGCAGGCCGCGGCGGACGCCGGCGATGACCTGGCCGCCATCATGGTGTCGCCCTTCAAGCACGATGTCTTCGTCGACCAGGAGTGGCCGACACAGGAGTTTGCCCGGGCCCTGCGCCAGATCTGCGACGACACAGGCGCCGCGCTGATCCTCGACGACGTGCGCTGCGCGTTCCGCTTCACGCTGGGCTCCACCTGGGAGACCCTGGGTGTACTGCCGGACCTGTGCGCACAGAGCAAGTCCATCGCCAACGGCTACGCGCTGGCCGCAATCACCGGCAGCGACGCGTTCCGCGAGGGCGCCGCCTCGATCTACACCACCGGCTCGTTCTGGTTCGCATCGGTGTCCTTCGCCGCGTCCCTGGCCACCATCGCGGCCATCGAGGAGGAAGGCGCCATCGAACAGATCAGGCAGTCCGGCGAGCAGCTGCGCGCCGGGCTGGACGAGCAGGCGGTCGCCCACGGCTTCAGGCTGCGGCAGACCGGACCGTGCCAGATGCCGCTAATCCTGGTGGACGACGACCCGACCTGGGAAAAAACCAACGTGTTCTGCGCCGAGGCGGCAAAGCGCGGCGTCTACCTGCACCCGTGGCACAACATGTTCATCTGCGCCGCCCACCGCGAGGCCGACATTCGCGAGGCGCTGGAGCGTACCGACGGCGCCTTCGCCGCGCTGAAACAGCACTCCGGCTGAGGCTGGGACAGGGAGCGGCAGGTTCATGGGCTGCAAATTCGTCAGTATCGGCGTCACCCTCGTGGACTTCCTCGCCTATCCCGTGGACGCACTGCCCGCCAACGACCACACCGAGCTGATCCAGAAGATACGCTTTTGCGCGGCCGGTACAGCGGCGGCGCCGGCGGTCATCGCCGCGCGGCATGGCCTGGACACCACGCTGATCGGCGCCGTGGGCAAGGACGATGTCGGGCGCTTACTGCTGCAGCTGCTGCAGCGCGAGGGCATCGACCTGTCGCTGGTGCAGGAGCGCGACGACATGCCCACGGCCGCTACCATGCTGCCGATCGACAGCCACGGGCAGCGCCCCAACCTGCACATGCCCGGCGCCTTCCTCCTGCTGGAGCCCAACGACGCCATCGGCGACTGCCTCGCGGGCGCGGACCACATACACTGGGGCGGCGTCGGCCTGTTGTTCAATTTCGATGGCGAGGTCGCCGCGGGCCTGCTCAAGCGCGCCCGCGACAGCGGCGCCACGGTCACCGCCGACCTCATCGCCCCCAACGACAACACGCCGGACGCGGTGAGGGCCATCGCCCCGCAGCTGGACTGGTTCATGCCGTCCATCGACGAGGCCCTGCACCTTGCGGCCGTGGTCTCGGTGGAAGCGGCGGCCGACGTGTTCATGGAACAGGGCGCCCGGGGCTGCGTGATCAAGTGCGGCTCGGCCGGCGCCTACATCGCCGACCAGTCCGGGCTGCGCGAGACCGTGCCGGTGGTCGCGGACGTCAACGTCGTGGACACCAGCGGCTGCGGCGACAGCTTCTGCGCCGGCTTCAACGTCGGCCTGGCCAGCGGCTACGACCCGGTGACCGCGTGTCGCTTCGCGGCGGCGACGGCGGCGCAGGTTGCCGCGGGGCTGGGCTCCGACGGCATCGTCGTCGATTTCGATACCACCGAGAAGATCATGCGCGCTGGCAGCATGAGCGTCCTGCAGGAGTAACCCTCGTGAGCCAGTACCGCAACGACAGTGACAGCCGCCAGCAGGTCGTGGACGGGCTGCGCTGGCTGGTCGAACAGGGCCTGACCAGCGGCACCTCGGGCAACGTATCGGTCGCAGCCGGCGACGACAGGATGTTGATTACACCGACCGGCATCGCGCCGGCGGATCTGCAGCCCGAGCACATCGTCTACATGAACCTCGACGGCAGCGTGGCCGACGACCAGCTGACCCCGTCCAGCGAGTGGCGCATGCACGCGGACATCTACCGCAATAAGCCGGGCCTGGAGGCGGTGGTGCACTGCCACTCCAACTACGCCACCGTGCTGGCCTGCGCCCGCAAACCCATTCCCGCGCTGCACTACATGGTGGCCGCCACCGGCGCCAACGGCGTTCCACTGGCCGACTACGCCACGTTCGGCACGCAGTCGCTGTCCGACGCGGTCATCGCGGCCCTGGACGGCGCGCTGGCCTGCCTCATGTCCAACCACGGGCAGCTCACGACCGGCATGCGCCTGGACGGCGCCCTGAAGCTCGCGGAAATGGTGGAGGAGTTCGCCCGCTGGTACTGGGGCGTCCTGGCCATGGGGACGGGCCCGGTGCTGCTGGACGCCGGGCAGATGGACGAGGTGCTCGCCGCCTTCGCCGGTTACGGCCAGCAGAAGTAGCCGCGTGCACGCCAAACGCTTGGCGGCACTTTTGGCGGCAAGTATTGATCCATCTCTATAGCGGTCCGCGGAATTTGGCCTAATCTTTCCATGAATGGTTCGTGTTGCGGGTGCAGCTGCGGGCAGTGCGCCCGTTCGCGGCATGTGTACACGGCGAGGTCGACACCAGCAGGACCGGCATCCGACCGCGTCGGTCGAGCCGGTAACGCCGCGGGACAAAATAAGTTGTAACAACAAATTGAAAGCTAACTGCCGGAGAATCTGTGTGAATAACGCGCGCCAACTCCTGGCACTGGTCCTGACAGTGCTGCTCACCCACCCCACCGCCGTACTCGCGCAAGATCCCGCCGCCCCGGTCATCAAGGAGGAGAAGGCGCGTATCGCCGACAACCAGAAGTCGCAGCGACGGGTGAACGATATCCACCAGGACACCACCGATATCGTCACCGAGTACCAGAACAAGCTGAAGATCGTCGACGGCCTGCGCGTGTACAACACGCTGCTGGAACGCCAGCTGCGCGCGCAGGACCGGGAGATCGAGACCCTGAGGTCCTCCATCGCCAATGCCACGGTGATCGAACGGCAGATGGTGCCCCTGATGATGAGGATGCTCGACGGGCTGGAGGACTTCATCCGCCTCGACGTGCCCTTCCTGATGCAGGAGCGCGAGGAGCGCGTGACCAAGTTGCGCGCACTCATGGAACGCGCCGACCTGACGGTGGCGGAGAAGACCCGCCGCGTGTTCGAGGCCTACCAGATCGAGAACGACTACGGCCGCACCATGGAGGCCTACAAGGGCAAGCTCGATCTCGGCGACCGCTCCTTTGATGTCGACTACCTGCGAATCGGTCGCATCGCCCTGCTCTACCGGAGCATCGGCAACGACCGCTTCGGCTACTGGGACGTCAAGGGGCGCGACTGGATCGAGACGGACGAGAACCAGTTCAAGCGCAACGTGGACAAGGGCCTGCGCATCGCGCGCACGGAAATGGCACCGGAACTGTTTACGGTGCCGGTACCGCCAGCCGGGGAGACGCCGCAATGAACCGCACATCACTGATAGCGGCGCTGGGCCTCGTGCTGGCACTGGGCCTCGCAGCCGTCCCGACGCGGGCGGCCGAGGATACGACACTCGATCTCGACCAGTTGCTGCAGGAGGTCAAGCAGGGCCGGGTGCGCGATGCGGCAACCAACCGCCAGCGTGTCGCGGAGTTTCGCAAGGAGAAACTATCGCAGCAGCAGCGACTGGAGGAACTCGCCAATGAAGAGCGCCGGCTGGAGGAAATCAGCCGCGCGCACGAGGCGCAGTTCGAGGAAAACGACCTGCTGATCGGCGAACTCGAAGAGCGCCTGGGCGAGCGGCTCGGTTCACTGAAGGAGTTGTTCGGCGTGCTGCAACAGGTGGCGGGCGATGCCCAGGGCAAGTTCGCCACCTCGCTGACGCAGATCCACAACCCCACGCGAGTAGAGGAGCTGGTCGCCTTCGCGACGCGCATGGGCCAGACCGCCGACCTGCCCACCCTCGAGGAGATCGAGCGCCTGTGGTATGAGCTGCAGTGGGAGATGACGCAGTCCGGCAAGGTCGTGCGCACCAACATGTCGGTGCTGAACAGCCAGGGCGAGGAGCGGCAGCAGGAAGTCATCCGCGTGGGCAGCTTCAACCTCATCTCCGACGGCAAATACTACCAGTACGTGCCGGAAACCGGCCGCGTGGTGGAATTCGCGCGCCAGCCCGCCGCGCGTTACATGGACGGCGCGGGCGAGATCGGCTCCGCCGGCGACAGCGTGAACTTCAGCATCGACCCGACGCGCGGCCAGCTGCTGGCACTGCTGGTGCAGGCGCCGGACCTGCGCGGCAGGATCGCCCAGGGCGGCGTGATCGGCTACCTGATCATCAGCCTGGGTATCGTCGCACTGCTGCTGGCAGCCTGGCGCATGATCGCGTTGATCGGCATTGACCGCAGCGTGCAGAAGCAGCTGGCCAACATGGAGGAGCCGGGCAACAACCCGCTGGGGCGCGTGCTGGCGGTGTACCAGTCGAGCAGCGACCGGGATACCGAGGCGCTGGAGCTGAAACTGGGCGAGGCGGTGCTGCGCGAGATCCCGCGCGTGAACCGCGGGCTGGGCTTCCTGAAGATCGTCGCCGCCGTGGCGCCGCTGATGGGCCTGCTGGGCACGGTGACCGGCATGATCATCACCTTCCAGGCCATCACCCTGTTCGGCGCGGGCGACCCGAAGCTCATGGCCGGCGGTATTTCGCAGGCGCTGGTCACCACGGTACTGGGCCTGACGGTGGCCATCCCCACCCTGCTGGTGCACCAGCTCGTCCACTCGCGCGCCAAACGCGTGAGCGAACTGCTGGAGCAGGAAGCGGTGGCGCTGGTGGCGCTGCAGGCGGGAGACTGACCCGTGCTGTCACTGATCGACAGCGTGTTCCCCTGGTTCGGCGACATGCTCGAGCTGGGCGGCAACATCCTGCTCGCCATCATCGTGCTGGCGCTGGTCATCTGGACTTTCCTGCTCGAACGCGTCGGCTTCCTGCTGTGGGCCTGGCCGGCACAGCGCGACAGGGCGCTGGCGCTGTGGCGCGAACGCCCCGACCGGGGCGAATGGTATTCACGTCATTTTCGTGGACTGCTGGTCGCGCGATTGAAGCGCAGCCTGACCCGCAATACCGACCTGACGCGGACGCTGATCAAGCTGAGCCCGCTGCTGGGCCTTCTCGGCACCGTGCTGGGCATGCTCGAGGTGTTCGACGCCGTCGCGGCCACCGGCAGCAACAACCCCCGCTCCACCGCCTCGGGCGTGTCGAAGGCGACGGTGACGACCATGGCCGGCATGGTCGTGGCGATCGCAGGGCTGCTGGTCAGCTCCCTGGTAGAGCGGCGGCTGGCCGCGGAGAGCAACAAGTTGAACGAGCTGATGGATACCGCCGCGGCACAGCCCGCGCCATCCACGCAGGAGGCCTGACTTATGCGTCGTTTTCTGGGCAGTGGCAGCGATGAATCGGAGGCAACGGTCGACATCACGCCGATGCTCGACGTGGTCTTCATCATGCTCATTTTCTTCATCGTCACGGCCACCTTCGTCAAGGAATCGGGTATCGATGTGAACCGGCCGCAGGCACAGACGGCGGTGGTCAAGGAGAAGGCCAATATCCTGATCGCGATCGATGCGCATAACCGCGTATGGATCGATCGCCGCGAGGTCGACATCCGCTCGGTGCGCCCCAACATCGAACGCCTGCACGCCGAGAATCCCAAGGGCACCGTGGTGATCCAGGCCGACCGCGACTCCACCAACGAGATTCTCGTGCAGGTGATGGACGCCTCGCGCCTGGCCGGTGTCTACGAGATCGCGCTGGCGGCGGAGAACTGAGCGCCGTGAAGCCGGGCCAGCTGGACGCGCTCAACGACAGGCCCTACCGGG
>JAWVYG010000143.1:0-6433 GCA_033722815.1 Halioglobus sp. | reverse complement strand
GAACACTGGGATCGCCCCGCTATTCACTGGTTCCGCGGCAGCCATGTGGCGCCTGTGGTCGGCCGCGGGCTGATGCGCGAGGTATCGGCTCACCTGCAGCGTCTGGATATTCTCTAGCCGGGCGCCCCTGCCGCCTCATCAGAACACGATCAGCGCCGTGCGCACGATCAGCGTTATCAGGATCAGTGACGCCACCGAGAAGATGGCGAAGCGCAGCTCGATCTTGTTCCATAATGCGTGGTGCAGGCTGTGTACGACGCGCACCCCGACATAGGCCCAGGCCAGTGCCAGGTTGGTGCCATCTCCCGCGCCCAGCAGCGCCAGCGTAAGCGCCACCGCGTAGAACAGGGTCGGCTGCTCGTGCAGGTGATTGTAGTTGTCGGCCTTCCAGCGCACCTGGGACGGCAGCTGAGACATCTGCTGGCCGCTGGGCGCCTGGGGATCCATTTCCATACCGGCCTTTTGTATGGCGGGAATGCGCGTGACGTACATCCACAGCCACATCACACAGGTCCACAGTAGCAGTGCAACCACGGGGGCCAGGATGGGTGCGTGCTCGGACATGGCTTACTCCTTCCGGGTGGTAACGTTGATGCGCGACTATGATGCGCCAGATGCCCGGTCGTAACAAGCGCGTCCGGTGCGACCCGTGCAACGCCAGCTTCACGAGAAGCGGCTATGCTTGGCAATACCACGTAACAGGAGTCTCCCCATGTCCGAAACACCACAGATCACCCGCCGCACGCTGGTCAAGGGTCTCACCCTCAGCTCGCTGCTACCTGCGCTGGGGGCGAACCTGGTCGGCTGCTCCGACGCCTCCGGCCCCGCGTTCGACAGCGTACCGGCCTCCTTCGGGCACGGAGTCGCATCGGGCGATCCGCTGGCGGACAGGGTCATACTCTGGTCGCGCCTGACCCCCGAGCGCGAGGGGCGCGCCGCCGTGGAGTGGGAGGTGAGCAGCGATGCAGGCTTCACGGACATCGTGGCCAGCGGCGCCGGCGCCACCGATGCCTCCGTGGACTACACCGTCAAGGTGGACGCCGAGGGCCTGCAGCCCGGCAGCAGCTACTACTACCGCTTTCGCAGCGGCGACACGGTCTCACCCACAGGGCGTACGCGGACGCTGCCCGAGGGCATGGTCGGCGCGGTGAGTTTCGCCGTGGTCTCCTGCAGCAACTATCCGGCGGGCTTTTTCAACGTCTACCGCGAAGTGGCGCAGCGCGATGTGGACGCCGTGCTGCACCTGGGCGACTACCTCTACGAGTACGCCGCCGACGGCTATGCCAGTGCACGCGCGGAGGAATTCGGGCGTGTTTCACAGCCCCCCGGTGAACTGCTGACGCTGGCCGATTACCGCACACGCTACGCGCAGTACCACGGTGATGAGGATCTGCAGGCCGCCCACGGCGCACACCCTTTCATTATCGTGTGGGACGACCACGAGGTCGCCAACAACGCCTGGCGCGACGGTGCGCAGAACCACGACCCCGCTACCGAGGGCAGCTTCGTGGAGCGCAAGCGCGCCGCGATCCAGGCCTGGTACGAGTGGCTGCCGGTAAGGCCGCCCACCAGCGTCGACGAGGTGATCTACCGTCGCTTCCGCTACGGCGACCTGGTGGACCTGTTCATGCTCGACACGCGCATCGTCGGGCGCGATGAACAAAACACCTACAGCGAGTTCGTCAGTGGGGGCATGATCGACGTCGAGGCGGCGCGGGCCGCCTTCGGCGACCCCGCGCGCAGCCTGCTGGGGGAAGCGCAGCGCGACTGGTTGCGGGAGGAACTGGGCAACAGCACGGCGCGCTGGCAGGTGCTCGGGCAGCAGGTTCTATCCGGGCGCTACCATCTTCCCGCACCTATCATGGAGGCGCTCGATCCCAGTATCGGTGGGGACGCGCTGGCCGCTGGCGCGGCGGCCGCGATCCAGGCCCGGGACGCCAAGCGCAAGGCGCCCTCCGAGCGCAGTGCCGATGAGCAGGCACTGCTGGACTCCGCCATTCCCTATAACCTGGACGCCTGGGACGGCTACGAGTACGAGCGCGACACGCTGCTGGCCTACGCCGCCGACATGGATCTGAAACTGGTGATGCTGGCGGGGGATACGCACAATGTCTGGAATGGCCAGTTGACCACGCCCGACGCGCGCATCGCGGGGGTGGAGTTCGGCTGTTCCAGTGTCAGTTCACCCGGCCTGGAGGAGGCGCTGCCTGCGGGCGGGGCAGCCTTTTTCGAGCCCCTGGCGACAGAATTGATTGATGACCTGGTGTCCGTTGAGCTGTCTCGGCGTGGCTACCTGCACTTGCGCCTGTCGCCGGACAGGGTGGAAGCCAGCCACTACTTCGTCGATACCATCGACTCGCGCAATTACGTTGTGGATGCGGCGAGTACCATCGAGCACAGCGTCAACCGCGCGGACATGCTGCTGACCTGAGCCGGCGCGCGGCCGCTCGCGGCTTGCAGCGCGCATAGGTAGAGGCGATGCGCAGCCTGCACATCCCCGGTGGGGTGCTCGCCAGCAACGGTGAAGAGGGCCTCGGCTGGGGGGCCGGGCCTGGCGGTAGTCGCGGATGGCGACGCCGCGCCGACCCCGGATCGCAGTGGCGACTTCCGGTGGTCGGGGTCTTATGGCACGACGTTCAGGGTCAGCCCGCAAACGGGCCTGGTCAGTATCATCTACAGGCAGAACGAGCCCGGCGAGTTCACCGGGCTACCCTGCCAGGTCTACCTGCTGCAGTGGCTGGCGTGCGCGGGATTGCAGGAGGGCGACCGGGCCGCCCTCCATTGGTCGCTTACTTGAACAGCGAACTGGCCGCGCCCAGCAGGCCTTCGACGCCACCCACTGAATCCAGCAGGTTGCCGCCACTGCTGGCCTGGTCCATGACCTGCGGCAATACCTCGGCGAGGCTGTTGGCCGCATTCTCGGGATCGGTGCCGACCTGGGAAGCGAAGTCGGCGACCTGGTCCTCGCCGAGCAGCCCCAGTAGTTTGTCCGCGCTGATGGGGGAGTTTTCACCGTCGCCCAGCCAGGAGCCGACGATGTCACCCAGGTCGCCGTTCTGCGACATCTTACTGGCCAGGCCGGCGAGATCGAAACCGCCCTGGCCGTCGCCGAGCAACGAAGACAGTGCCGAGGTGAGGCCTTCCCCGCCCTCCTGGCCCATCTTTTCGGAAAACAGTTGTGTAGCGAGCTGTGCGATATCCATATCGGAATCCTCCTCGGGTAGTGTACGGCGGGATGCGCGCCTGAGTGAGTATAGACAGTTTTTTCGGTGCCGGCGCCCACATTTCCAGCGCCCGACGGCCCCCGCGCGCCCACAGGTTGACCGCGGTTGCGCCGGGTGATGCCAGATGATGAATCCGCGGCTATAGTGAAGGCAGGATGGATCATTCAGACGACGTCTCCCGCTTCCGGGATTTGCTTGCCGCCAGCCGTCGCGCGGTGGTGTTTACGGGCGCCGGTATCAGTACCGAGTCGGGCATTCCCGACTTTCGCGGCCCCAGCGGCCTGTGGAAGAAGATGAAACCCATTGAATTCCAGGATTTCATGGCCTCCGAGGATGTGCGCCAGGATTCCTGGCGCCAGCGCTTCGAGCACGGCAGCGGCCTGCTCGAGGCGAGGCCGAACAAGGGACACGCCGCGGTGGCCATCCTTGTCGAGCGCGGTCCCGTGTCCGCGGTGATTACGCAGAACGTGGATAACCTGCACCAGGAATCGGGTGTGCCGCCGAACCGGGTTATCGAGTTGCATGGCAACGCCACCTACGCCCGCTGCCTGGCCTGCGGTGTGCGTGTGGAGATGGCGGAGCTGGAGCGGGAATTTCGCGAGGCTGGCCGGGTCGGTCCCTGTGCACAGTGCGGGGGTATCGTGAAGTCCGCGACGATTTCGTTCGGCCAGGCGATGCCGGAGGAACCGATGCGCCGCGCCGAGCAGGAGACACTGGCCTGCGACCTGTTCGTGGTGCTGGGCTCCTCGCTGACTGTGTACCCCGCCGCCGGGTTCCCGGCGCTGGCGCGGCGCAACGGCGCCGAACTGGTGATAGTGAACGAGCAGCCCACCGACCTGGATGCGCTCGCGAGCCTCGTCATCAGCGCCGGTATCGGCGCGACCATGCAGGCCGCGGTCGGCTGATCACGACACATGCAGGAGGCCCAATGACCACACAGGTTCCCGTACTTCCACCCGACGCCGACCAGGCAGCGGTCAACGCGGCACTGGAAGCCAGCGGCGCCGTCATCCTGGAGGCGTTCCTGGATGCACAGGTACTGGCGGCGTTCAACGCGGAGCTCGACGGCATCTTCGCCGCCGAGGCCGGGCGCCGGCGCGGTTTTGCCAATGACGCCATCGCGGAGTTCTTCGGCGACAAGGTGGGTCATGTCGCCGGGTTGGCCGGCAAGTCGCCGATGTTCGTGCAGCACGTGTTGTGCCACCCGCGCTACATGGAGTGTTGCGAGCATTTTCTCAAGCCGCGCTGCAGCGACTACCAGCTGAATATCGCGCACGTGATGGAGCGGGGGCCTGGGTGCGAGGCGCAGCTGATTCACCGCGACGCCTGGGTGTGGCGCCGGATGCCGCCGGACATGGGCGAGATCCAGCTCGCCTCACTGATCGCTCTGACGGATTTCTCCGCTGACAACGGCGGCACCCTCATTGTGCCCGGCAGTCACCGCTGGGGGGACGATCGCTACCCGGAGCCGGACGAGGCGCTTGCCACCGAGATGCCCGCCGGCAGTGCGGTGATCTACCTGGGTAACACCTTCCACGCCGGCGGCGCCAACACCACGGCCGACCAGGTGCGCAGGGGCATCCACGTCAGCTACACGCTGGGCTGGCTGCGCACGGAGGAGAACCAGTGCCTGGCCACGCCGCCGGACATTGCGCGCGCGCTGCCGCGCCGTGCGCAGCAACTGCTGGGCTTTGGCATACACGACGATATCGAGCTGGGCGGCGGTTATTTGGGTACCGTGGAACTGGAGCCGCCCTACGCGGCGCTCGCCGGGCAGGGTGCCACAGGTGACTGACGTCATCGCGCCGCTGGGATTTTTCCGCAGGGACAATGTCGCCCCGGACACCGAGCGCACCGGCTTGCTGCGCGGCGCCACGATGGACGACCCCGATAGCCCAGAAGCGCTGGAGTTCCACGACTGTGCGCTCAAGGACTGGTCGCGCCGGGATGCGCCCGCGCTGCACCTGGACAGGATGGGATTCGATGTCCTCGACCTTTCCGCCCTGACGGCACTGCAGTCGCTGCTCGAAGACGTGCGCACGGCGGGGGAGATCACACCCGCGGCTGCACGGGCGTTGCGCCGCGAACTGCGCGGGCAGGTACTGCGAATGTCCAGCGGCCGGCGCCTGCGCCTGTTGTCCATCGCCCCGGAAGGCCTGATTATGCGCACCGCCGGCCCGGATGGACTGCAGCCGGACCCTGACGTGCAGATGAGTGAAATGAATGGGCACGGCGCCGCGGGGGCGGTCCACGGTGACCAGGATGTGCGCGGCACGCCGTTGAAGCAGATGATGCGGGGCTTCGCGCCCTGGCTCTTCCGGCACCAGACGCCGGACGGGTCCAATCGCCTGTCGCCACTTGTGCTGGTGAACCTGTGGATCCCGCTGGACCAGATAACGCGCCCGCTGACGCTGATGGACAGGCGCAGTCTCGACAAGCGTGCCCACCAACTGCGCTACGCGCTGCCGACCGACGCGTTTCTCGATCGCGATGAACAGATGCGCGAGAACGACATCTGGACGTTCCTGTACCACGAGGGACAGCGCTGGTATTTCAACCCGGACCTGGACAGCCGCAGCGCCTATGTTTTCGATACCCTGGGCACGCCGCACGGTTCGGCCATCCTGCCCGGTGAAGCGCAGTTGCGGCAGTTCTACGTCGCGCTGGCGGCGGCGCGCGATGCGCTGGCCGCGGGCGACCGGCAGCGTGCGATAGAAGCGGCGACGATACCCTGTGCCGTTCCCTGTGACAGCACGGAGGCGCTCAGGGATGCGGCGAAGACCATGCAGGGCCTGCTGCGCGAATTGCACAGCGGTGGGGTGGAGACGGCGCAGGAGACGGATGCCTGGCTGGAGGGCGCCGGGGAAATCCTGACGCGCGTCGTGCGCAAGTCACTGGAGATGCGGGTAGTCGCACTGCTGTACCCCGCGTGGTGGCCCCGGTTTCGCGCCCGTGGGTGCGGCTGAGGCATTACCGCGGCGCGAGCACGCCTGCAACGTAATTGCCGATCGCCTGCCAGGCCGCCGTCGCTTCCGGTACGCCGGCATTGGCCAGTCCGTGCCAGCCCTGCACCATGCCGGGCCAGTGCTCGACCCGCAACGCAACGCCCGCTGCCTCGGCGTTGCGGGCCAGCAGCAGGTTGCCGTTGCGCACCGTGTCATACTCCCCCACCTGCAGGTACATCGGCGGCAGCCCGGCCAGGTCGGCAT
>JAWVYG010000142.1:0-6460 GCA_033722815.1 Halioglobus sp. | reverse complement strand
TCCGACAATCTCACGCCCCGGATGATCGTCGAGCTTTTCAGCAAGGACATGGCGCGCAGGGGTCTGCAGGTGGCAATGCCGGACGACCTGGATGGCCACGGTCCCTGGGCCAATGCCGTGATGGAGACCTACCGGCCGGCGATGAGCTGAGAGTAAATAGGGTAAATAGGGGACAGACCACGATTTTGCTCGAAATTGATAGCTAAGAATCGTGGTCTGACCCCAATTTATTCCGAAATTGATAGACAGAAATCGTGGTCTGTCCCCTATTTATGTCCGCGCTCAGTGTGCGAGCCAGCGCCCCATCAGCGAGTAAGCCACGGGCACTACCAGCAGCGTCAGCAGCGTGGAACTGACCACGCCGCCGATCACCGCCACTGCCAGTGGGCCATACTGGCCAGCGCCTTCTCCCACGCCGATCGCGGCGGGCAGCATCGCCAGTACGATGGTCAGGGAGGTCATCAGCACCGGGCGCATCCTGCGTGGGCAGGCCTGGCGGATGGCGCTCGCGACATCCATGCCGTCGTCGCGGTAGCGATTGATCAGGTCGACCAGCAGGATGGAGTTCTTGGACACCAGGCCCACCAGCAGCACCAGGCCTATCATCGAGTAGATGTTCAGGGTGTGGCCCGCTACCCAGAGCCCGATAACCCCGCCGACGATGGCGAGCGGCTGCGCGAGCATGACCAGCGCGGGCTGCAGGAAGGAATTGAACTGGCTGGCCAGCACCATGTACACCAGCAGCAGGCCTGTCGCGAAGACGAACAGTATTGCGTCAATCGACTTGCCCAGCTCTTCGGACTGGCCCGCCAGCGCCACGCGGTAGCCTGGGGGCAGTACCTCATCCCCCAGGGCCGTGAATTCCTCCACCGCCTGTCCCAGGGACATGAGCGGCGTCGAGGTGAACTCCGCCGCGAACGCCATGTCGTGGCGCACCACGCTCGCCGGGCCGAGCGATTCCCTGACATCGACCACGGCACCCAGCGGTACCAGTTCCCGTTCCGGGGCCAGCAGGTAGACGTTCTCCAGGTCGCGGGCGCTGTTCATCCTGTCGCGCCGCGCGGCCAGCCGCACATCGTAACGTTCGCCATCGCCGGGCAGGGCGTTGTACTTGGCGATGTCGGCGCCGCCCGCCAGTACCCGCACCGTATCGCCAATCTGCGCCGTACTGATACCGAGCGCCTGGGCACGGTTGCGGTCGATATCGAAGTAGAGCTGGGGCCTGTCGATCTTGAGTTCCATGCGCATGTCGCCCATGCGCGGGTCCTGCTTCAACTGGTCGGCCATGGCATTGGCCAGGTCGGCCACGCGGTAGAGATCGGGGCCGGTGATGTAGGCGCTGAACGGGTCGCCCCCGGCGCTGCCGAACATGGGATAGTCGCTGACAAACGCCTTTACACCAATCACCTCGCGCAGCGCGGTGCGCACCCCGCTCATCACGTCGCGCTGCGAGCGCTGGCGAGCGCCACGCGGTGACAGCAACACATTGATGGTCGCCTCGTTCACCTCCGTGCGCCGCCCGGTGCCCACCGTGCTGAGTATTCGCTCGATCTCCGGCACCTGTGCCAGGATGTCCTCCACCTGCTCGATCTTGCCTTCCATGTAATCGATAGAGGATCCCAGCGGCGCCTTCAGCTGCACGATAAAGCGCGACTCATCATCCTCCGGGAAGAACTCGCTGCCGAGCTGCGCCATGAACCAGCTGGTGGACCAGACCAGCAGGGCGGTCAGCACGAGCACGAGTACGCGGAACTTCAGGCTGAACTCGAGCAGGCGCCGGTAGGTGTTCTCCAGCGCGCGGTGAAAGGCGTTGATGCGCCGGGCGATCCAGCCCTCCTGGCGCCGCGGCTTGCCGAGAAAGCGCGCGCACAACGCGGGGGTGAGGCTCAGGGACACGAACAGGGATGCGACGACGCCGACGGACACGACCACGGCAAAGGAGCGCATGAAGACGCCGATCATGCCCTGCATGAAAATGACCATGGCGAAGATGCACACCAGCGTCAGCGTGGCCGCCAGCACGGCGAACACCACCTCGTTGGTGCCGCGAATGGCGGCGAGCTCCGGATCTGTCTCGCCCGCCTCGATCTGCCGGTGGATGTTTTCCAGCACCACGATGGCATCGTCTACCACCACGCCGATCAGCAGCAGCAGGCCGCTGAGGGTCATGATGTTGAACGTATAGCCGCCGAAATACATGACCACTACGGCACCGGCCAGCGAGACGGGAATGGCCATGGTGATGATTGCCGTAGCGGGCAGGTTCAACAGGAACAGCCACACCACCAGGGCCGCCAACAGCGTGCCCTCCACGATGTGGTTCTGCAGGGCGTTGGCCGTGGCGGCGATAATGCCGGATTCGTCCGTGGCCACCACCAGCGCCACGCCGTCGGGCAGGGCGGGGATCACCAGGCTGTCCAGCCGCTGTTTCACCTCGCGCACGATCGCCACCGTGTTGGCGTTTCTCACCTTGCGCACGGCAATAGCCAGTGCTTCTTCACCGTCGAAGCGGGCCACGCTGCGCTTGTCGTCCAGCCCATCCGAGATGCTGGCGATCTCGCCAAGTTGTACCGGTATCTGGTCGCGCCAGGTCACGACCAGCTCCGCGAGCTCCCGTACGCTGTGGTATTCCAGGTCGAGGTGCAGCAGCTTCTCCAGTTCCCCGCTGACGAGGTAGCCGCCCGGCAACTGCACGTGTTCCCGGCTGAAGGCGGCAATGACATCCTGCGCCGTGATGCCCAGGGCCGCCATGCGGGAAAGGTCCAGGTCGACGCGAACCTTGCGCTCGCGACCGCCACCGATGCTGACGCCGCCCACGCCGTTGACGTTCTCGAGCTGCCGCTTGATCATCGTGCGTGCGAGCTGGTTCAGCTCGTTCAGGGGGCGGTCGCCCTTGAGGACCAGCCAGACGATCGGCTCGGCGTTCATGTCCAGCTTCGCGACGATGGGTACCTCCACCTCCCGGGGCAGGTCGTTGACGACCTGGTTCACCTTGGCCTGAACCTCGTTGAACGCCACGTCGGGATCCTTGGTCACGATGAACTCGACCCACACCTCGGAAATTCCCGGTGTAGAGATCGACTGGATGTGCCGGATACCCGCTACAGAGTTCACGGCGGACTCCAGTACCGAGCCGATGCTGGCATCGATCACCTCGGGGCTGGCGCCGGGATTTACGGTTGTCACGGTGATGATGGGCGGCTCCACATTGGGCAGGCGGTCGAGCCCGACACCCTGCAAGCCCACGAAGCCGAACAGCAGCAGCGTAGCGCTGAGCATGTACGCGAGGACTCGCCGGCGGACAAACAGCTCGATGAAGTTCACGGCGCTGCTGCTTCGGTATCCACGAGACTGCCGTCACTCAGCTGGTCCGCGCCTTCGACCACTACCGTGTCGGTGGCCGTGATCTGACCCGACAGCTCTGCCCAGTCGCCCTCGCGCCAGCCCGGGTTAACTTGCACGGCGCGTACCTGCCTACCCGCCAGTACGAACACTACATCCTGCCCGTCGCGCTTGACGAAAGACTTCAGCGGCAGGGTCAGGGCCTGCTCGCGCCGCTCCGCCACCAGCGTTGCATCCGCACTGGCGCCCGGCATCCAGCCGCCGGGATTATCGAACTCCACGGTTATCTCCAGCGCGCGGCTGTGAGTGTTGATCTGCGGGTTTACCGTCGCCACGGTACCCACGGCGGATTTATAGGGCGTATCAGGGGAGGTAAGCCGTACCTCCTTGCCCACCGCGATACGCGACGCGGCGTGTTCGGGAAAGGCTATGCGCGCCCGCAGCCGCTCCACGCTGACAAGATCGAACAGCGGCTGTCCCGCTACCACGTAATCGCCCAGTGATATGTGCCGGCGCGTGACCAGTCCCCCTATCGGCGCCTCGACGCGCGTCTTGGATGCCATGTACTGGAACTGCTCCCATTGCTTCTGGGCGATGTCCCGCTGCGCCACCAGCATAGCCAGCTGCGCCTGCTCGTCCTCCAGCTTGTCGCGCGACACCGACTGGGACTCACTCAGGCGCTGCAGGCGTTTTACCTCGTCCTCCTGGTTCTTCACCAGCACGTCCAGGCGCCGCGTCTCGGCCTCTGCTTTCGCGCTTTCGATAGCGTGCAGCGTGCTGTCGAGGGCGGCGAGCAACTGGCCCGGTTCGACGGTGTCGCCTTCGCGCACGGCAATCTCGATGGCCTGGCCGGAGGTCTCGGCGGAGACGGTGGGGGTGTTGATGCTCTCCACGCTGCCCATTGCCGTCAGCACGTCCTCGATATCCCGCAGCGTCGGCTGCGCGACCATGACCCGGGACACGCGCGGTTCCAGCTGTTGTGCACTCTGTTTGCCGGGAGGGTCGCAGGCCGCCAGGAGAACGCAAAGGATGAACAGGGTCAGACGTTTCACGGTGATCGAACTCCATTCAGTAGCAGCGCTGTGATGTGTTCCGCGAGGTAGGGCAGTTCCTGGTGTTGCGGCCGGCCGGAACTCAGCAGCGAGGAAAGCTGCCGTGCCTCGAGGTGGTGCACGATCATGCCCGACAGGTCCAGCACCAGCAGGTGCGCATCCCCCTGTGGGGCCAGTTCGGCCATCAACGTGAGCAGGAACTGGTGCAAGTCGCCGAAGACACCCTCGGCCAACAGCTTGAGCCTCGCCTGGTCACCTTCCAATAATTCCCGCAGGTACAGCCGGCGAAAGCGGCTGTCTTCGTCGAACACCTCCAGCAGGCGCCTCACCGCGACCGCCAGGCGCGCCCGGGGATCCGGCTCCTGGCTGGCCTGGCTGACCAGTTCCATGGCCTGGCCCGCGTAGACGTGTTCCAGCGCCGCAAAATACAGCGCTTCTTTATTCGCAAAGTGGTGGTAGATCGCCGCCTGTGTGATGCCGGCGGCCCGGGCGATGCCGCGCATCGAGACGCCGCTGAAGCCCTGGTCGGCAAACAGTTCCACGGCGATGTCGAGGAGTTTTGTCTGGGTGGCTTCCACGTAAACGGCTAGCTAAACGAACGTTTAGTAACTATAGCCCAAAAATTGGGGACAGACCACGATTTAGACCGAAGATGATTAAAGAATTTAGGGGACAGACCACGATTTAGAGCGCAAATGATGCATGCGAGATTTACCTGCAACCTATAATTCTGCTCCTGAGTGCAGCACGACTGGAACGGACTCCACCATGCCAAGAAGAGCACGGCTTACTCTCGCTGGTATACCGCTACACATTATTCAAAGGGGCAATAATCGGTCACCCTGCTTTTTCACGCAGAAGGACTACCGCTACTACCTGCGGCATCTGGAAATCCAGGCCCTGGAATTCGGGTGTGACATCCACGCCTATTGTCTGATGACGAACCATGTACATTTGTTGCTGACACCACGTGAGTCAGACAGCGCGTCGCTCATGATGAAATATCTGGGGCAACGCTTCGTGCAGTACATCAATCGATCGTATAAGCGCAGCGGTACGTTGTGGGAAGGCAGATTCAGATCCTGCCTTGCCCAGGATGCGCACTACGTGCTGACTTGCTATCGCTATATTGAGTTGAACCCCGTTCGCGCGAACATGGTCGTTCACCCCCGAGATTATCCCTGGTCGAGTTATCACCAGAACGGCGAGGGGAAGCAGAGCAGTTTAATCACTGAGCATCCCAGCTTCGTGGGTTTGGCGGAGAGCGAGCGGGACAGGCGTGCCGTCTATCGGGCACTGATAGACGCCAGGCTTACGGACCAGCAGCTGCGGGACATTCGTTCAGCTACCAATGGCAATTATGTATTCGGTAGTGCCGGGTTTCAGCGCGAGATCGGTTCAAGGCTGAATCGACGAGTAATGCCGGCTCGGGCAGGCAGGCCTCGCAAGGGAGATTAGTCCTGGTCTGTTCCCTGATTTCCCATCATTTGCGCTCTAAATCGTGGTCTGTCCCCGATTTTCAGTGTTCCTGCAACCACTCGATGGTGTTGCCGTCCGGGTCGCGCGCGTACAGCGCGGTAACCGTGCCAAAGTCGATCGGTTCCGAGTTGCAGGGCACACCCAGCCGGGTGAGACGCGCGAAATCCGCGTCGATGTCTTCGGTTTGCACCGCGATGTGCGAGAAGCCCACGCGGTTGATCGCGGGAGGCGAATTCGATTCGTCCCTGGGGGTAGTAAACTCGATCAGTTCTATGCGCAGGCTGTCGTTGCCGAGCAACACCGCCCGGCTGGAGACGTTCTCAAGGGCGAGCAACCGGTCCCGCTCTGCATAGGGCTCGCTGGCGCCATAGTCCACCAGCACCTCCATCTCGAAGACCTCCTGGTAGAAGGCCCGGCTGCGCTCCAGGTCGGAACAGACGATAGCGATGTGGTGAAGGCTGTGCATGTCGAGTGCAGCTTACCTGATTCCGGGGGAACAAAACGTTAGTAGTGGCACGGCGAAACAGTCGACCGGGCCGTCCTTTATACCGCCGCGATGTCGACCAGGGTTTTGCGCCTGAGCCTGT
>JAWVYG010000141.1:0-6513 GCA_033722815.1 Halioglobus sp. | reverse complement strand
TCAATTACGGCGGTCGCTACACCAGCGACAGCAATGCCCGCTTCGACCAGTGGCTGGCGCAGCAGGGCGCCGACAGCGCCATACGCGATTTCGAAGCGGTGAATGCGCTGGCCGAGGACGCCGGTTTTGTCCTTGTCAGCGACCATGAGATGCCGGCGAACAATCGCCTGCTGGTCTGGCGCGCAGATTCATGAGCGGGCCTGTGGCGTCGACCAGGGGGCGCGACCTTGTCACGGCTCACGCCGGACCGCTTTGGGACTACAGCGACTGTTTGAACGGCAGGTACTGTGCCGCGCTCTGTCGATAGTGCTCTATGTGGGCCGCCTCGCGGCGCGTGAAGTCGCCCACGGCCTCGTCCAGTCGCGGATCCGCTATCCAGTGGTTGGACCACGTGGTCACGGGTTTGAAGCCGCGCTGGATCTTGTGCTCACCCCGGGGCCCAGGGTCGAAGCGCGACAGGCCGTTGGCAATGCAGTAGTCGATACCCTGGTAATAGCAGGCCTCGAAGTGCAGGCAGTCGAATTCCTGTTCGCAGCCCCAGTAGCGCCCGTAGAGCGTATCGTTGCCGTGGAAGCACAGCGCCCCGGCGACGGCGCGACCACCGAGATGGGCGAGGAACATCACTACCTGGTCGCCCAGGCGCGGCGCGGTGTCGAGGAAGAACTCCTCGGTCAGGTAGCCGCCGTGACCACTGCGCTTGGCATAGGTGAGCTGATAGAAGCGATAGAACTGGTGCCAGTGCCTCTGTTCGATATCCGCACCGCGCAGCGTCGTCATGGACAGTCCCTGCTCCGCGACCCGGCGGCGTTCGCGGCGCAGCGATTTACGCTTGCGGCTGTTGAAGGTGGACAGGAAGTCATCAAAGCTGGCGTAGCCGTCATTGAACCAGTGAAACTGTGTCGCCGGCCGCTGGTGCATTCCCAGTTGCAGCAAGCGCTCGGACAGTTCCTGCTCGGGAAACAGCAGGTGCCAGGATGACAGGCCGCGCCTTGTGGCGAACTCGGTGACGGCGTGGTGCATCAGTTGTGTCGCCTGCGCTGCATCGAAGCCTGCTGCGGTACAGATACGCGGGCCCGTGGCCGGGGTGAAGGGAATGGCCGTCAGCAGCTTGGGGAAGTAGTCGAGGCCGCTGCGGCGCCAGGCGTCCTCCCACGACCAGTCGAACACGTATTCCCCGTAGGAGTGTGACTTCAGGTACAGCGGCATAACGGCGACCAGCTCCTCCCCGCGCTGCAACAGCACATGACAGGGCTGCCAGCCCGTCTCGGCGCTGGTGCAGCCTGTGGTTTCGAGGCCACACAGGAATTCGTGGCGCAGGAACGGGTTGTCTGACCCGGTTACGCCGTCCCATTGCGCGCACCCGATGGCGTTGATGCTGGAGATGAACTGGACGTCGAACTGCGCGGGCGCCCGGTCGTTGTCTGTTTCCGCTGTCATGTCGCCCCGGCCTGGGATGTCGCGTAGTGCAGCGCGAGAGCGAGGAACAGGGTGGCGCCGACCCAGCTGTTGTGCAGGAAGGCCCTGAAACACGCGTCCGGTTCGCGCTCGCGAATCAGGTACTGGTGATAGGCGAACAGCCCGGCTGCGACAAGCAGCCCGAGCAGGTAGTACGGGCCGAGCCCGAAGGCGACGCCGGCGGCATACAGGAGACACAGGCAGGCCAGTTGCAACAGGGCGATCGCCAGGCGGTCATGCCCTGCGAACAGGATGGCAGAGGACTTGACGCCGATCAGCAGGTCGTCGTCGCGATCCACCATGGCGTACTGGGTATCGTAGGCGATCGTCCACAGCAGGTTGGCGCCATACAACAGCCACAACGCCGGCGGCAGCGTGCCCTGCTGGGCGGCGAAGGCCATGGGGATACTCCAGGAGAAGGCGGCGCCCAGCACGACCTGTGGCAGGTGGGTATAGCGCTTCATGAAGGGGTAGGTGGAGGCCAGCGCCACGGCGGGCAGTGCGAGCAATACCGTCAGGCGGTTGGTCATCAGCACCAGCGCGAAAGCCAGCAGCAACAGGCCCAGGAACAGCAACACCGCGTCCCGCGCCGATACCGCGCCCGTGACCAGCGGGCGCTCGCGGGTGCGCGTGACCGAGCCGTCGAAGTCGCGATCCGCCAGGTCATTGATGACACAGCCTGCGGAGCGCATCAGGAACGTGCCCAGGCAGAAGATGACCAGCAGCTTCAGGTCGGGCACGCCGCCAGCGGCGATCCACAGCGCCCACAGGGTCGGCCACAGCAACAGCAGTGTACCGATGGGTTTGTCGAAGCGGATCAGCTGCAATAGCCCGCCGATCCTGGAGGGGCTGGTCATGGAGTCTCGCGCGGGCGCCCGGGGAAGCCCTAGCTTACTGGGTTGGGGGCAGAATTGCAGCGCTGACGCGGCCGCGCTGTGAGCGGTGCACCGGCAGGATCGCCCGCCAGGGTGTGAAGGGCGCGAGGAACACCTCGCTTACCAGCAGCGCATTGCCCCCGAAGTCGAAGCGCGAGCGGCGGCCCCATGCAGACTGTTCCTGCCGCAGTCCCGCGGGCAGGTAGTCGCTGTCGCCGGGCATGTGTGACAACTCGAACGGGGAGCGCTGCATCCCGGGATGCTGGAACAGGATGGCCCCCAGGGACTTGTTCTGCAGCTTGCGCAGGTGCGCCAGGCTGCCACCCAGGCTCGCCACCGGAAACACGCTGCGCGCAAACACCACCGGCGTATCCGCCAGCAGCAGCGCGACCTCGCGTACGAGCGCGATCTGGCGCTGCGGTACCTGCAGCAGCCGCCGCTCCGATGGCAGCGGCACCTGCCAGTCCTGGGACAGGCGCCGCACGCTGAACTCGCCGCGGTGCAGGCCGATGAGTCGTGCCGTGAGCGAGCCGTCGTCCGTGAGCCAGGGGCGCAGGCGGGCGGGCAGTTGCGCCGAGGTGAAACGGCGCAGGGGCTGCCAGAGCGGCTCGCGGCCGATGTACCTGCGGGCGCACCCGGCAGGTGTGGTATCTCTGAGGGGCGGCAAGAAAGGCGCTTCCAGGCTCGGGAGTGGCGAGAATGCGCGATCGCGTCACGCCTTGCAAGCCCCGCTCCCGGGCTAAGAACCTGGACCGGGCGGCCCAGAAAACCCTTGCACAATTATCGTACGACCCTATAGTGTTGCGACTCGCAATTTTTGCCTGTCTTGAGCGCGCGTCGTCGCCTCCAACCTACTGATTTACGGGCGAATATCCGCATCACGAAAAGGGTGAGAACGAACATGAGCAAGTGGGAATGTATTGTCTGCGGCCTGGTCTACGACGAGAAGGAAGGCTGGCCGGACGACGGCATTGCGCCGGGCACCAAGTGGGAGGACGTACCGGAAGACTGGCTGTGTCCCGACTGCGGCGTCGGCAAGGAAGACTTCGAGCTGCTCGAGGAGGCGCCGGTCGACGATACGCCACACCACGAGGAGCCGGTGGTGGACACGGTCCACGCGCCGGTGGTCATCCTCGGTACCGGCCTTGCCGGCTACGGTGTCGCCAAGGAGTTTCGCAAGCACGACCAGGACACGCCGCTCATCCTGATTACCGCCGACGACGGCCGCTCCTACTCCAAGCCGATGCTGTCCACCGGCTACACCAAGGACACCGACGCCAACGACCTGGCCCAGGCCGACGCCGGCACCATGGGACGCAACCTGAAGGCCAGCGTATGGACCATGACCAAGGTCAGCGAGATCGACACGAACAACCAGATGATAAAGGTCGGTGACGCCCAGACTGCCATCCACTACGGCAAGCTGGTGCTGGCCGTCGGCGCCGATGTCATCCGCCCGCCGATCTCCGGTGACGGCCTCGAGCTGGTCTATTCCATCAATGACCTGTTGGACTTCGACGACTTCCGCACCGCCATGAAAAAGAACGGGGTGAAGAAGGTGTGCCTGATCGGCGCCGGGCTGATCGGCTGCGAGTACACCAATGACCTGCTCAACGGTGGATTCGAGGTGGAAGCGGTGGACCCGCTGGGCTACTGCCTGCCGACGCTGCTGCCGGAGGTGGCCGGCAAGGCGGTACAGGCGGCGCTGGAAGAGAAAGGCGCGACGTTCCACTTCGGGCCCCTCGTCACGGAGGTCAACAAGTCCGACGACGGCGTGGTCGTGTCATTGAACAACGGCGAGACCATCGCCGCCGACCTGGTGGTCTCCGCCGTTGGCGTGCGTCCGCGTATCGACCTGGCCCAGGCCAGCGGTATCGACACCAACCGCGGTGTTGTGACCAACCGGCTGCTGGAAACCAGCGCGGCCAACGTCTACGCCATGGGCGACTGCGCCGAGGTCGACGGGCACGTGCTGGTCTACGTGGCGCCGCTGATGGCGGCCGCCAAGGCGCTGGGCAAGACGCTCGCCGGTGAGCCCACACAGGTGAGCTATGCAGCCATGCCCGTCACCATCAAGACCCCCGCCTGCCCGGTAGTGGTGGCGCCGCCCGCACAGGGCGCCGCGGGCGAGTGGGCTATCGAGCAGGACGGCAACAGCGTCAAGGCCGAGTTCCGTGACAGCGCCGGCAGCCTGCTGGGCTTCGCCCTTACCGGCGATGCCATCAAGGAGAAGATGGCGCTGCAGAAGGAGTTGCCGCCGATCATGGCCTGATTGTCGGGCCGGAAAAGAAAGGGGGGGCGCTTGCCCCCTTTTTTTGGCGGCGTGGTTCCTGGCCGCCCGTCTTCGCCCCGCGGGCAGGCGTTCAGGCAGCGCCGCGGCAGGGCGCCACACCGGGTGGCGGGTCGACCGGGTCCGCGCGACCGGCGTTCTTGTCTGCGTACATCAGCCGGTCGCCTTCCTCCAGCATCGCGTCGATGCACGCGTGCAGTGACGGATCGTACTGCACCACGCCGCAGGACAGGTCGATGTCGTAGGCCAGGGCCTGTTGCCTGCAAAGAGCATGCAGTTTGCCCTCGAAGCGCTCGATGACCCTGCGCGCGGTCTCGGCGTTCGCATCGGAGAACAGCACGACGAACTCGTCCCCGCCGAGCCGGCCGAAGACGTCGGAATCGCGCAGTGTGCTGCGCAGGCTGTCCGCCACCAGCGACAGAGCCCTGTCGCCCTCGCCGTGGCCGTGGGTATCGTTGATCTGCTTGAAGCTGTCGATATCGAAATAGGCCATGGACGCCGGCAGGTTCTTACGGCGGCATATCTTCAGGGTTTTCTCTCCGAGCATCATGAAACCCCTGCGGTTGGGTATGCCCGTCAGCTCATCGCTCGTCGCGAGACCGGTCAGCTCGATTTCCCGCTCGACCATGCCGGCCAGGTCGCGCAGCGATTCGCAGTCGGCCTGGGAAAATGCCCTGGGCAGGGTATCGATCAGGCACAGCGTGCCAATGTTGAGCTGCTCGCTGGTTTTCAGCGGGCAGCCGGCGTAGAAGCGAATGAAGGGCTCCCCTGCCACCAGCGGATTGTCGGCGAACCTTGCGTCCTCGATGGCATCCTCGACGACGAACACGCTGTCCTCCAGGATGGCGTGGCCGCAGAAGGAGATATCGCGCGGTGTCTCGGGAGCGTCCAGGCCAACCGCGGATTTGAACCACTGGCGGTCCTCGTCGACCAGGCTGACCAGCGCTATGGGCACATCGAACAGCTTGCTGGCGATGCGGGTCAGCCTGTCGAAACGCGCCTCGTGGGGCGTGTCGAGAATCAGTTTCGATCTCAGGGCCTGGAGTCGTGCCCATTCGTTCAGCGGGAACCTGGGTGCCTGCACGGTGCGTTCTCCCCGAAGCTACTCTTATCTCTCCCGGGTAGCGGCGGCAGCAGGCGAAACTGTAGGCCAAAAAGTACGCAGAATTGCCTCTGCGACGCTTAATGGCCCCTATGTTTACAGGGGCATAGGGGTGTAAGAGGGCCTCGCGCGTCGCGTGGCGCCGTTAAACGTTGGCAAATTTCTCCCTGGCCCCGGTCCAGCGACGGATGATGGCATCGATGCGCTCCGGGTGGTCCCTGCGGATGCCGTCCGCCAGCGCCTGCACGTCGTCGAGCAGGTGGTTGTGCCCGGGCAGCTCCGCGATGCGGAACTCCATCAGGCCGGTCTGGCGCGTGCCCAGCACCTCGCCCGGCCCGCGCAGCTGCAGGTCTTTTTCGGCGATGTAGAAGCCGTCGTTGCTCTCGCGCATCGCGGTGAGGCGCTGCTTGCCGCTGTGCGACAGCGGCGAGTTGTACAACAGGACGCAGTGGCTGGCCTCGCTGCCGCGGCCCACGCGTCCGCGCAGCTGGTGCAGCTGCGCCAGCCCGAGCCGTTCGGGATTGTCGATGATCATAAGGCTGGCGTTGGGCACATCGACCCCCACCTCGATCACGGTGGTGGCCACCAGCAGCGCGATATCGCCGGCCTTGAACGCGGCCATGACCTGCTCTTTCTCGGCGGGCTTCATGCGGCCGTGGATGAGCCCGATACGCAGTTCCGGCAGTGCCTCGCGCAGTTCGGCCGCCGTGGCCTCCGCGGCCTGCGCCTGCAGCGCGTCGCTCTCCTCGATCAGGGTACACACCCAGTAGGCCTGGCGCCCCTGTGCGCAG
>JAWVYG010000140.1:0-6518 GCA_033722815.1 Halioglobus sp. | reverse complement strand
GTGCAGGTACACACCGACACCAATTTCTACCGCGCCCGTCTCACATGCGGCGCCGGCATAGCGATAGAAACGAACTACAAGGTGAAGGGTGCGGGCAAGGTCAGGGAAACGCGCGAGACCACGGGCGTGCTGATCCGGGCGGAACCGGCCGGCGAAATCGACGGCGACTACGACTTCACCATGCTGGGCCTCGAGGGGGACATCATCGTGCTGTTCGACCGCGACTCCGGGCTGCCGCTGCAGGTGCGCGGCGAGGCCCCCCGGGTCGGCGCCACCATCGTCGACCTGAAGTCCGTGACGATGAGGTCACCCGACCGTGGGGGATGATGCGGCGGTTGTCGGCATGATCAGCAACCCCGCCAGCGGCCACAATCGCAACCAGTTCGACGCCATCGAGGGCAGGATCGCACGCAGCCCGGCCATTCACCACATTGTGACGGACAGCGCCGCGGACATCGGACCGGCGCTGGCGGAGCTGGCCGCGCGCAACACGGGCATCCTGGCCATCAACGGCGGCGACGGCACGGTCTCCGCGACGCTGGGGCAGATGCTGGAATCCGGTCTCTTCGCGCAGCCGCCGCTGGTCGCCGTACTGCCCGGCGGCACGGCGAACATGAACGCCGGCGACATCGGCATCAAGGGCTCCCTGAAAAAAGCCGTCGACACGTTCTGCCGCTGGTGCGAAACGGATCAACAGGTGCGGGTGGCGCGCGCAACGCGCCACCTGCTGCGGGTGCGCGACCACGCCGGGACAGTCCACCACAGCATGTTCCTGGGCGGCGGCGCGATCATCCACGGCACAGAGTACGCGCACCGCGAAATCCATTCCCGCGGCTTGCGCGACGACTTCAGCCTGGCCATCGGCACCCTGCGCACGGTGTGGGGCGTGGTGCGCGACGACCCCCGCTTCAATCGCCACGTGCGCATCGACCTGGCCCTGGATGAAGGCCCCGTGCAGTCATTCGATACGCTGATACTGGCGGTCAGCACGCTGCAGCGCCTGTCGTTCGGCATGCGCCCGTTCTGGGGCGAGGGGCCGGGCGCAGTGCGGCTGACACTGATGGAACAGCACTGCAGCCGCTTCGCCCGCACCTTCCTCTCCATCATCCGCGGCAGGCCCAACCGCAACGCCGTGGCCCAATCCGGTTACCACAGCCACAACGCGGGCCGCATCGCCCTGCAACTGGCCGGTCCGCTGAACCTCGACGGCGAGATCATCCAGTGCGACGGCGAGATAGAGATCACCGCCACCGGGCCGCTGGAGTTCCTGCAACTGTGAGCGGCTATCCCCACGTTCCCGGGCCCGACCCGCAACAGGACGCGACACTCGCGGCGCTGCTGGATGCGCTCTACGCCCGCCATAACGACGCCGTCGTCGCCACGCTGGTCTACGGCTCCTGCCTGCGCAGCGGCGACATCTACGACGGCCTGCTGGACCTGTACCTGGTGTGCGACAGCTACCGCGCGGCCTACGGTCCCGGCGCGCTGGCCGCGGGCAACTGGCTGCTGCCGCCCAACGTGTTCTACGCCGAGCAGACCGGCGCGGACAAGACACTGCGGGCCAAGGTGACGGTCATCTCCCTGCGCGACTTCGAGCGCGGCTGCAGCCGGGCATGGTTCGAATCCTATATCTGGGGCCGCTTCGCCCAACCCACCTGCATCATCCGCGCCCGCGATGCACAGTGCCGCGCACGGGTCGAGGGCGCGCTGCTGAACGCCGCGGGCACCCTGCTGCAGCGCGCACTTCCCGCCCTGCCCGCGCACGGTACCGTGACCAGCCTGTGGCAGCAGGCGCTGGACCTGAGCTACGCCACCGAACTGCGCACCGAGCGCCCGGGCCGCGCCGCGGAGCTGGCGCAGTCGTCCCGGGAATTCTACGCGTCCGTCACGCGCCATCACGCCGGCACCCTGGCACACGGCTTCGTGCTGGAAGAGGCAACCGGGGAGCTGCGCTACCGCAGCCGTGCGACCGCGGGCAACCGCGCGGCGGCGCGTCTGGCCTGGGGGGTGCGCAGGGTGCTGGGGAAGGTCTTTTCCGTGCTGCGCCTGCTCAAGGGGCTGTTGACCTTCGAGGGGGGGCTGGACTACATCGCCTGGAAGCTGGAGCGCCACTCGGGGCAGGAAGTCGTGATCCCGGAAAAGGTGCGCAGGGCGCCGCTGATCCACCTGTGGGGATTCTTCTGGGGCCTGTACCGGCGCGGGATCTTCCGCTAGGGCCACGGCGGTAGGCGAGGGCGCTGGCGCGTTTCCCAACCCCCCCGCAACCGGCGCGTTCGCGCAGCAAACGCAGCTTTCGCGGGCACCCGGAGCCCGCGAAAATGCCCCACATGACGCAATATTCACGCTCTGAGCATCCGCCTGAAATGGAAAAAAAAGCCCTGTTCCTATATAGTTTCGCCCATTCGGAACTACCCCTGCGCCCGTCCGCAAAGCCATGAAATCCAGCGTATTTATCCAGACCAACCACAAGCAGATCACCGGCGCCATCGTCGCCGAGCACGCCCTGCGCCGCTATTCCCGGAACAACGACAAGTTCGACGTCGTCATCATGGACAGCCGCGACTACCCCATGTTCGCGAACCACGAGGGCGACGAGTACCTGCGCGACGGCGTCAAGCGCGTGTGGCTCAACGACGACCTGCAGAGCTTCACCCCGACCCGCTTCATGCCGCCGAAGCTGATGGGCTACGAGGGCCGCGCGGTGGTGATCGACCCGGACATCTTCGCCGCCTGCGACGTGTGGGAACTGCTCAGCCGCGACATGCAGGGCAAGGCCATCATGTGCCGCATGCGCTCCGGGCCCAAGGGCCTGATCGACAAGTGCAAGGCCAGCAGCGTGATGCTGCTGGACTGCGCACAGCTGACCCACTGGGACGCCGAGGCCAAGTTCGAGGCCATGTTCGCCTTCACCCAGGACTACCAGCCCTGGATCTGCCTGCGCGAAGAAGATGAGGACAGCATCGGCTACTTCGAGAACGAGTGGAACGACTTCGACAAGTTCTCCGTGGACACGAAGATGCTGCACACCACCCGGCGCAAGACGCAGCCGTGGAAGACCGGCCTGCCGACCGACTGGCGCCCGGCGGAGCGCTTCCGCCTGTTCCCGCCGGCAGCCTGGGTGATGCGCGCCCGGCGCAAACTGTTCGGCGAGTACGCCTTCCTGGGCAACTACAAGCAGCACCCGGACCAGAACCAGGAGAACTTCTTCTTCGGCCTGCTCAAGGAGTGCGTCAACGAGGGCAAGATCAGCGAGGATTTCCTGCGCCACGAGATGGCCCAGAACCACGTGCGCCACGACGCCTTCGAAGTGCTGGAGCGCACGCCGGACCTGCCGCCGGCGCCGCTGCACCCCCTCAGCGCGATTTCAGAAGCCGCCTGACCGCCTCGGCCGAGCGCCGCAGCTCGGCCGCACCACTCCCCGTCTGCGCAGCGGCCGCATCGCCGCCGTCCCGCTGCAGCTGCAAACGCTGCGCCGCCGCATCGATGGAAGCCTCTTCGAGCCATTCAGCCCGCCCGCTATCCACCAGCGCCCACTGGATGCGACCGATATCGCGGCGCATGCGCCGCGGCCCGAAACGCATGGCGAAGCGGTGACTGAGCGGCTTGTAGCGCCAGGCGTGGGGCAGGTGCCACCAGGGTGTGTCGCCGTCACCGGGGTCGAAGATATACAGCGGGCGCCCGGTCTCCGCCGCCTCCCCCAGCATCGACATGGATTCACCGGTCACGACGAAGGCGTCCGCCAGCGCCAGCAGGCCCTGGTAGGGATTGTCGCCGCCGCGGCTGAAGCGGTAGCTGAAGGCGGGCACGTCCAGCTGGGTCTCCAGCGCATCGGCGGCGGCAGCGGGCGTGCGCGGGCTGTCCGTGAGCAGCAGCGAGCCGCCGCTCGACTCGGCCAGCGCATTGGCCAGGCTTCCCAGCCGGGCACCCTTGTCCGGGGTAAAGACGTAGCGGCCGCTGTCGCCGCCCACCAGGACCGCTATCCAGGGCCGGGGCAATTCCTGCAGGCGCTGCTGCCAGTGGCCGGCGGCCTCCTCGGCCTGGGCCGCCGTCACCCGGTGCAGCGGCAGGGTGTTGTGCAGGATATTCGGCGCCTCGGGCAGGAAATACTGCGGCGTGGTGACGATGAGATCCCAGGCAGCCAGCGGCGCCCAGGGCCGGCCCATGTGCACCAGCCGCGTGCGGCCACCCGACTGGCGCTGTATCCAGCGCGCCACCGGCTCGTTGCGGCGGCCGGCGCTGATCACCAGGTCGGGCCAGGGGGGCGCCAGGTCGCTCGAGGCGCCGCGGTCGATCCCCGCCAGGGTGACGCGCAGGCCGAGGTGGGTGAGCAGCTCCCAGGGGCGGGCCAGGATACGCTTCTCCTCGAAGCCCAGGCCGAGTTCGTTCGCCAGCGCCAGCACCTGGGTATTGTCACCCGCCTTGCGGCCCAGCAGGCACCAGACTGTGTAGTCCCCCTCGGACAACCCCCTTCTCCCCTGGCTGTTGATGTCGCGCACCGGGCGCTCGAAATATTCCCAAAGCGAGCGATTTATGGATCTGCGCGCCAACGGTAAAATATCCCACAAATAGCCAGCCAGAAGAACCGCCTTGAAACACACCGTCTTCATCCACACCAACGACAAGCAGATGCTCGGCGCGCTCATCAGCCGCTATTCGCTGAAAAAGCGCTCCACCGACCCGGACAGCTTCGACGTGAAATTCATCGAGGTGAAGGATTACCCGTGCATGGCCGAGCGGGAGGGCATGGCGTACCTGCGCGACGGCGAGATGCGGCCGTGGCTCAACGACGACCTGCAGTCCTTCACCCCGCTGCGCTTCGCGCCGCCCCAGCTGATGGGCTACGACGGGCGCGCCGTGGTGATGGACCCGGACATCTTCGCCATCGCCGATATCCGCGAGCTGCTGCAGCGCGATATGCGCGGCGCCGCCATCATGTGCCGGCCCAAATCCGGCCGCAAGGGGCGCAAGGGCGCCTTCGCCAGCAGCGTGATGCTGCTGGACTGCGCAAAACTCAGCCACTGGCGCTTCGAGGAGGATTTCGCCGCGATGTTCGAGCCCGCACAGCGGGACTACATGGACTGGATTTCGCTCAAGCTCGAGGACCCGTCCACCATCGGCCTGTTCGAGAACGAGTGGAACGACTTCGATACGCTGACCGAGAACACCAAGCTCCTGCACAATACCAAGCGCAAGACGCAACCGTGGAAGACCGGCCTGAAAATCGACTATCGCCCAGCGGACACTTTCCAGCTGTTCCCGCCGCGGCACTGGCTGCGCCGCGCACGGCGCGCACTGTTCGGCGAGTACCGCTTCGCGGGCACCTATGGCCAGCACCCGGACCCGAAGCAGGAGACGTTCTTCTTCAACCTCGTACGCGAGGCACTGGAGGACGGGGAAATCACCGAGTCGATGCTCAGGGACGAGATGTCCCAGGGGCACCTGCGCGCGGATGCCATGGAATTGATCGACCGCGCGGCCTGAGCTGCCACGCACCACTGCAAGTCGCGGCCCAGCTTCGAGGCGCCGGCCACACCGGGCTGATCGCTGCGTCAAACACCGGCGAGTCCGCGACCTCCACGGAGACGCCTATGACACGACGGAACGCACACTGTCCACAGCTTCTGCGCCGGGTGAGCGCTACC
The DNA here is from genome assembly GCA_033722815.1 of Halioglobus sp. GTDB lineage: Bacteria > Pseudomonadota > Gammaproteobacteria > Pseudomonadales > Halieaceae > Marimicrobium. The sequence continues at coordinate 876 of JAWVYG010000140.1, read as the reverse complement.
GGACAAAGCGCCTATACTGGATTCATGAGGTGATCGCCATGAAGAAAACGCCGCTCACGCTGCCGCATCGGTTCGCCCTGTTAACCGCCGCCCTGTTAACCGCCGCCCTGTCGGCCTGCACCGGTGGCGGCTCCTCCGGCAGCCCCGCCACACCCGGCCCCGGCCCCGGACCGACCCAGGCCTTCGGCCTGCTCAAGCCCGCCGAGAGCGACGAGGAGCTGGCGGCGGCACTGCGCCAGGGCATGGCGCGCAACGTGGCAGTGGCTCCCGCGATCGACTTTTCCCCGGCGCCGCAGGCTCCAGACGCCGAACTGGCCGGCGACCCCGGCAGCTTCAGCACCACCAACCTGCAGGAGATCGGCGTCGACGAGGCGGACCGCGTCAAGTACGACGGCGAGATCCTGTACGTCTCCGATACCGCGCAGACAGGGCCAGTGAGGGGCCAGTTGATCGCACCCCTGCCTCCCTCCACGCCGGTGATCCGCCTGTACCGCACCGATCCACAGGTGGCCGGCGCCGAGGAGACAGGACGCATCGAGCTGCAGGAAGGCGACGCCTGGCCGGAGCTCTACCTGAGAATCGCGGCGGGCGACAAGCAACTGGTCAGCGTTAGTGAGAACTACGGCTTCCCGCACTGGGGCGTGTTTGCCGATTTCACCTACTGGCAGGAACAGCGTACCGAAGTGCGCGGCTGGGACGTCGCTGATCCCGCGGCGCCCGCTGAGCTGTTCAGCATGGAGATCGAGGGCGCGCTGCTCACCTCGCGCCGCGTCGACAACATGCTGTACGTGATTACCCGTTTCTCCCCGGTCGTGGACGACCTGGTGCCCTACCCGGCGACGGAGGAAGCCAGGGCAAACAACGAGGCGGTGCTGG
>JAWVYG010000139.1:0-6522 GCA_033722815.1 Halioglobus sp. | reverse complement strand
CCTTCGGCGAAGAGCGCGAGCCCCTGGTCACAGGTAACCCGGTGCGCAGCGACCTCGTTGCCGCAGGGAGCCGGCCGCACTACGACTACGACGGCACGCGGCCGCTGCGCCTGCTGGTGCTCGGCGGGAGTCTCGGCGCCGCGCCGATAAACGTCATCCTGCCCGGTACCCTCCGGCGCATGCTGCGCGACAGGCACGGCTCGCTGGAGGTCTGGCACCAGACCGGCACGGCGCACCACGAGGAGATGGAGGGGCGCTACGCCGGCATGCGCGATGTCTCCGCGAAGGTGGTGCCCTTCATCGAGGACATGGCCGCGGCGTACCAGTGGGCCGACGTCGTGCTGTGCCGCGCCGGGGCGCTGACGGTGTCCGAGCTGGCTGTCATGGGCCGGCCCTCGATCCTGGTGCCGCTGCCGCAGGCGGTCGACGACCACCAGACCCTGAACGCGAAGTGGCTGGCCAATACCGGCGCGGCATTCGTCATGCTGCAGAGTCAGCTGGACGCCTACAGCCTCGGGGACCTGCTCGAGAGGCTGATGGATGACCCGCAGGAACTGGCGGCAATGTCGGAGGCGGCCTACGCGGCGGCGACACCCGATGCCACGCGACGGATAGCCGACTGCTGCGAGGAGCTGATCCATGGCGGATAGTCGCAGCGAATACAACATTCCGGAGATGCGGCGCGTGCACCGCATCCATATGATCGGCGTCGGCGGCTCGGGCATGAGCGGCATCGCCGAGGTGCTGGTAAACCTCGGCTACGAGGTCGGGGGCTCGGATCTGCGCGACAGCGCGGTCACCGCGCGCCTGCAACAGATGGGTGTGGAGGTATTCATCGGCCACGAGGCCGGCAACATCGCGGGCGCGGATGTGGTGGTCTCCTCGAGCGCCGTGGACGAGACCAATCCCGAGGTCGGCGCCGCACGCGAAGCGCGCATTCCCGTGGTGCCGCGTGCGGAGATGCTGGCGGAACTGATGCGCTACCGCCACGGCATCGCCGTCGCCGGCACCCACGGCAAGACGACCACCACCAGCCTCATCGCAGCGGTGTTCGGCGAAGCCGACCTCGACCCCACCTTTGTGATCGGTGGGCTGGTGAACAGCGTCGGCAGCAACGCACAGCTCGGTGCGGGCCGCTTCCTTATCGCCGAGGCGGACGAGAGCGACGCCTCGTTCCTGCACCTGCAGCCGATGGTCTCGGTGGTGACGAACATCGAGGCCGACCACATGGACACCTATGGCGGCGACTTCGCCGTGCTGCGCCGCACATTCGTGGAGTTCCTGCACAACCTGCCGTTCTACGGTGTCGCGGTGCTGTGTATCGACGATCCGGTGGTGCGCGAACTGCTGCCCGACGTGGCGCGACAGGTAGTCACCTACGGTTTCTCCGAGGACGCCGATTTCAGGATCACCGACGTGCGCGGCGAGGGGCTCAAGACGCGTTTCACCGTGCGACGGCCACAGGGCCAGCCGGAGCTGCCGGTGGAGCTGAACATGCCGGGCACCCACAACGTACTCAACGCCACCGCGGCGATCACGGTTGCCTGTGACGAGGGCGTGTCGGACGCGGCGATCCAGCGCGGGCTTGCCGCGTTCGCCGGCGTCGGCAGGCGCTTCAGCCAGCTGGGTGAGGTGCGTTGCGCCGGCGGCACCGCGCTGCTGGTCGACGACTACGGCCATCACCCGACCGAGGTCAGGGCGACCCTGGAATCCGCGCGACAGGCGTGGCCGGGGCGTCGCCTGGTGATGGTCTACCAGCCACACCGCTACACCCGCACACGCGACCTGTACGAGGACTTCGTCGCGGTGCTGTCGGGCTGCGACGTACTGGTGTTGCTCGATGTGTACGCCGCCGGCGAGGATCCCATCCCCGGCGCGGACAGCCGCAGCCTGACCCGCAGTATTCGCCAGCGCGGCCAGGTGGAACCGGTGTTTGCCGAATCCACCGACCAGATACCCGCGTTGCTGGATACGCTCGTGCGCGACGGCGACGTGGTAGTGACCCAGGGCGCCGGCGACATCGGGCGGCTGGCGCAGCAACTCGCTGCTGTCGGCGCCGGGGAGGGGGCCGGATGACGCCGGCGCAGGTACTGAACGGCCGCGTGGCGGTGCTGCTGGGCGGCACGTCTGCGGAGCGCGAGGTGTCGCTGCAAACCGGCGCCACGGTGCTCGGCGGCCTGCAGGCCGCCGGGTTCGACGCGTACCCCGTCGACCCCGCCGAGGCCGGCTGGATCGATATTCTGCAGGGGGCAGCCTTCGCCTTCATAGCGCTGCACGGTCCCGGCGGCGAGGACGGCAGTATCCAGGGTGCGCTGCAGACCCTGGGCATTCCTTTCAGCGGTTCCGGCGTACTCGGCTCCGCCCTGGCGCTGGACAAGGTGCGCAGCAAGCAGGTGTGGACGGCGCTGGGCCTGCCCACAGGCGGCTTCGAGGTCCTCGACGAAGACAGCGACTGGCAGGGTGTCATCGACCGCCTCGGCAAGGTGTTCGTGAAGCCGGCCTGCGAGGGATCGAGTATCGGCATGTCCAGCGCCGACAGCGCCGAGGACCTGCGTGCGGCCTACCGCACGGCGTGCGACTACGCCGGCCCTGTGCTCGCCGAGCAGTTTATCGACGGGCCCGAGTACACCGTCGGCGTGCTCGGCAGTGAAGCGCTGCCGTCCATCCGGCTCGAGACTGACAACGACTTCTACGACTACCAGGCAAAGTATGAATCCGACGATACGCGCTATTACTGTCCCAGCGGGCTCGGCGCGAGCGATGAGGCGGACCTGGCGCAGTTGTGCCTGCGGGCCTTCGATGCGCTGGGTTGTGCGGTGTGGGGCAGGGTGGATGTCATGCGCCACAGTGACGGGCGCTTCTACCTGCTGGAAGTGAATACCGTGCCGGGCATGACGTCGCACAGCCTGCTGCCGATGGCGGCGACGCACGCCGGCGTGGAACTGCCGGCGCTTGTGGCGCGCATCGTCCAGCTGAGTAGGGAGGTGCACTGACATGCCAACCGCACTCGACAGGCTGGTACCCGACGCGCCGCGCGGCCGCAAGCGGCGTCGCGACGCCGCGCCGCAGGGCAAGCGCGGCGGTCGCACGAAGGCCGGACACAAGGGCGCGACGCGCAAGCGTCCGGCGCGTTCGGTGGAGCCGAGGCAGCCGTCGGTGTGGATCAACCGTATGCTGATCCTGGTGGCCGCCACGGTGGTCGTCGCCGCCGGGGCGCGCGCCTACCTGTGGCTGGACAGCCTGCCGGTGCAGCAGATCACCGTCAGCGGCGCGCTGGAGCACACCCAGGCGGAGGCAGTGCAGGAACTGGTGCAGGGCACCCTCGGTGGCGGCTTCCTCAGTGCCGACCTGCGCAGCATGCAGCGGCAGTTGCAGCGCCTGCCGTGGATATACGAGGCCTCGGTACGGCGCCGCTGGCCCAACGCGCTGGAGATCCACGTGGTCGAGCAGCTGCCGATAGCGCGCTGGGGCGAGGACAGCCTGCTCAATCACGAGGGCGCCATCTTCACCTCCGACAGCCCGGGTGACTGGCACGCCCTGCCGTTGCTGCGGGGCCCGGAGGGCTCCGCGCCTGCGCTGATGGAACGCTACCTGCAGTTGCGCGAGTTGCTCGCGCCGCTGCAGCTGCAGGTGGAACAGCTGCGCGTCGACCAGCGCGGGCAACTGGAGGCCATGCTGGCCGGTGACGTGCGACTGATCATCGGCGGCGAGCAGTTTCGCGAGCGCATGCTGCGCTTCACCGGCATCTACGCGCGCGAACTCGCGCCGCGTATCGACGAGATCGAACGTATCGACCTGCGCTACCAGGTCGGTATCGCGGTGGCGTACACCGAGCCTGAAACGTCGCAGGTCGCGGGGCTGTAGGAAGACAGAGGGGAGAGACTGCCATGGGCAGCGCGCAGGACAAGAAGATGATCGTCGGCCTCGACATCGGTACGTCGAAGGTGGTCGCGATCGTCGGTGAAATTGGTCCGGACGGGGATATCGAGGTGGTCGGTATCGGCTCAAATCCCTCCAAGGGAATGAAGAAAGGCGTCGTGGTCAATATCGAATCCACCGTGCAGTCCATCCAGCGCGCCGTAGAGGAGGCCGAGCTGATGGCGGGCTGCCAGATTCACTCCGTCTACGTGGGTATCGCGGGCAGCCACATCCGCAGCCTGAACTCCCACGGTATCGTCGCGATCAAGGACCAGGAGGTCTACAACCTGGACCTGGAGCGGGTGATCGACGCGGCCCAGGCGGTGGCGATACCCGCGGACCAGAAGGTACTGCACATCCTGCCGCAGGAATATGTCATCGACCACCAGGAGGGCATCAAGGAGCCGCTGGGCATGTCCGGCGTGCGCCTGGAGGCCAAGGTGCACCTGGTGACCTGCGCGGTGAACGCGGCCCAGAACATCGAGAAGTGCATTCGTCGCTGCGGCCTCGACGTCGAGGAGATCATCCTCGAGCAGCTCGCCTCCAGTTACTCGGTGCTCACCGACGACGAGCGCGAGCTGGGCGTGTGCCTGGTGGACATCGGCGGCGGTACGACCGACATCGCCATATTCACCGAAGGATCCATCCGCCACACCGGTGTCATCCCGATCGCCGGTGACCAGGTGACCAACGATATCGCCATGGCGCTGCGTACGCCGACGCAGCACGCCGAGGAGATCAAGATCAAGTACGCCTGCGCGCTGACGCAGCTGGCCGGGGCCGACGAGACGATCAAGGTGCCCAGCGTCGGCGACAGGCCGCCGCGCGACCTGTCGCGGCAGTCGCTGGCCGAGGTGGTGGAGCCGCGCTACGACGAATTGTTCACACTGGTGCAGGCGGAGCTGCGCCGTTCCGGCTTCGAGGACATGGTGCCGGCGGGTGTCGTGCTGACCGGCGGCACCTCGAAGATGGAAGGTGTCGTCGAGCTGGCCGAGGAAATTTTTCACATGCCGGTGCGGGTGGGCTACCCGCAGAGCATACAGGGCCTGAACGACATCGTGCGCAACCCGATCTACGCCACCAGCGTGGGCCTGCTGCAGTACGGGGTCGAGCACCAGACCGAGGGGGGCGCGGCAGTGTCGGGCAAGAACAGCGGGACCGGGGAGGGGCTGCTTGCCCGCCTGCGGTCCTGGATGCAGAACAACTTCTAGGTTGAGTTGTAAATCGCCGCGTGTGAACGCGGTACATTAAAAAAAGGGGAGTACTTACCATGTTTGAACTGATAGACAACGTACCATCAAATGCCGTTATCAAGGTTGTCGGCGTGGGCGGCGGCGGGGGCAATGCCGTCAAGCACATGATCGACAACGCGGTGGAGGGGGTGGATTTCATCTGCGCCAACACCGACGCACAGGCACTCAAGGACATCCAGTCCAAGACCGTGCTGCAGCTTGGCGGTGAAATCACCAAGGGGTTGGGCGCCGGCGCGAATCCGGACATCGGTCGCGCCGCGGCCATGGAAGATCGCGACCGTATCGCCGATGCCCTGCAGGGCGCCGACATGGTGTTCATTACCGCCGGCATGGGCGGTGGCACCGGCACCGGCGGTGCCCCGGTCGTCGCGGAGGTGGCGCGCGAGCTGGGCATACTGACGGTTGCCGTCGTCACGCGGCCGTTCCCCTTCGAGGGCAAGAAGCGCCTCGGTGTCGCCGTACAGGGCGTGCAGGAACTGCAGCAGCATGTCGACTCGCTGATCACCATCCCCAACGAGAAGCTGCTCGAGGTGCTGGGCCCGAATACCAGCCTTGTCGATGCCTTCAAGGAGGCCAACGACGTGCTGCTGGGTGCGGTGCAGGGCATCGCCGACCTGATCATTCGTCCCGGCATGATCAACGTCGACTTCGCCGACGTGCGCACCGTGATGTCGGAGATGGGTATGGCGATGATGGGCACGGGCTACTCCAAGGGCGAAAACCGCGCCCGCGAGGCGGCCGAGAAGGCCATCAACAGCCCGCTGCTGGACGATATCAACCTGGCCGGCGCGCGCGGCATTCTGGTGAATATCACCGCGGGTTTCGACCTGTCACTGGGCGAGTTCACGGAAGTGGGCGACACCATCGAGGAGTTCGCCTCGGAGGAGGCCACGGTCGTTGTGGGTACGGTCATCGACCCGGACCTGAAAGAGGAGCTGAAGGTGACCGTGGTCGCCACCGGCCTGGGTGCCGAAGCCACCCGCGCGGCACCGATGTATGTCGTCGAGAAGCCGGCGCAGCCCGCCGCGCCGGCCGCGCCGCAGCCGGAACAGCCGGTGCACGCGGAGCAGCCCGGCGCCGCGCCGGACTACGGCCAGTACGACACGCCGCCCGGCCTGCGCAATCGCCGCCGCGCGGCGGCCCAGGGCGCAGCCGGTGGCCAGGCGCCGGAAGGTTCGGACGACGAGTACTTCGACATACCCGCCTTCCTGCGCCGCCAGGCGGACTGAAGCACCGGCGCCGGTCACCGCCGGCGCCAGTTCCCCGCCCCCCCCGGGGCCCGCACCGGAAACCGGGTAAAACTCCCCGCGGCCGCCCCCTTCGGGGGGGGGGCCACGGCGGGGTATTAAAT
>JAWVYG010000138.1:0-6551 GCA_033722815.1 Halioglobus sp. | reverse complement strand
GGACGTACCGGAGGACTCCGTCGTACCGATCTCCGCCAGCGGCGCATCGGGCACCCCGTGGCGGTAAGTCTGTTCGTACATCTTGCCCTCGCGCCGGATAGTGAGCACGAGTTCCTCCGAGAGCGCATTCACCACGGACACACCGACGCCGTGCAGGCCACCGGACACCTTGTAGGTGTTGTCGTCAAACTTCCCGCCCGCATGGAGGACCGTCATGATCACCTCCGCCGCAGAGACACCTTCTTCGTGCATTTCGGTCGGGATACCCCGGCCGTCGTCACCGACGGTCACTGACTCGTCGGGATGAATCGTAATGTGAATCTCACTGCAGTGGCCGGCCAGGGCCTCGTCGATGGAATTGTCCACCAGCTCGAATACCATATGGTGCAGGCCGGTGCCGTCATCGGTATCACCGATGTACATGCCCGGGCGCTTGCGCACCGCATCCAGCCCCTTCAGGACCTTGATGCTGGAAGAATCATAATTCTGCTCGTCGTCGCTCATTGCTGTCTTCTCTATGCTGTAACGTCCGCCACTTCACTAACGGGCCGCCAGGGTCTCAACCGCCCCTTGTTCCACGTGGAACATAACGGGTGCCGGCCCATCGGGCCAGACAGAACGTATCTCTTCCTTATCCACACACGTGATGAACACCTGCGCTTCCATGTCGCTCAGCAGTCGGCACACCTGCCGACTGTGGACGTCATCCAGCTCGGAGGGCAGGTCGTCGATGAGGTAGGTGCAATCTCCCTCCCCAAGCTCGGACATCAGCTGCCCCTGGGCCAACTTGAGGCCGCAAACCACCAGCTTCTGCTGGCCGCGGGACAGTGTCTCTGCCGCCGGGTGCCCCCCACTGATTACCCTGATATCCGCCCGTTGGGGGCCGGAGTGGGTAAACCCCTGCTCAATGTCCGAGGACTGGCCCTGCTCGAGGGCCTCGCTGTAACTCAATCTTGTATCCCAGCCTTGCCGAAAGCGGATTTCCAGTGCATCCAGGGATGGGGCCAGGCGGGACATCGTCTCCAGAAATCGTGGCGCGAGTGCTTCGAAATAGGCTTTTCGGTAGCTCGTTATGGCTGTGCCGGCGGAGGCGAGATCCCGCGTCCAGACGGCCAGTTCCTGACTGCTTATAGTATCACGGCGCAGCAACATATTGCGCTGTTTAATGCAGCGCTGGAAGCGCTGCCACTCCCTGAAGAAGCGATGTTCCACGTGGAACACTCCCCAGTCCAGGTACTGCCGCCTTTCCCCCGGGGACCCCGTGAGCAGGCCAAAACTCTCGGCCGTAATGACCTGCAGGGGCAGGTGCCCGGCCAGCTCGGCCACCGTGCGCACCAGGTTGCCGCCCACCTTGATCTGGGCCTCCCCAACACGGGTTCGCTGAACACCCAGCGCCAGGGCGGCGCCGGGGGAGGGCAGCTGTATCGCGCCGAATACGGTACATCGGTCCTGGCCGTGGGTAATCAGGGATTTGATGCTGCTGCCGCGAAATGAGCGCGCCATACCCAATAGGTGAATAGATTCCAGCAGGCTCGTCTTGCCGCTGCCGTTCGGGCCGGAAAACACGTTGACCCGGCCGAGGCCCTCAAGCCTCACGCCGCGCAGGTTGCGAACGCCGTCGATGTGTAACTGTGTCAGGGCCACGCCGTTTGAAAACCCGACTCGTACGCTGCAAAGACAGTGGCCATGCAGCCCTGCGAAGCCCGGCTACAGCCGCATGGGCATGACGACGTAGAGGGAGTCACCTTCCTCGGATTCCTCCAACAGCGCGCTGCTATTGGGGTCCGCCAGGGACATCTTCACCTGGTCGCCGCTGAGAACGCCCAGAACATCGAGCAGATAACTGACGTTGAAACCAATTTCGAGTGGCTCGCCGTTGTAATCAACGGATACGGTTTCTTCCGCTTCTTCCTGCTCCGGGTTATTGGCGAGAATATCCAGGGTTTGATCGGCAATTTTCAGTCGCACGCCACGGTATTTCTCGTTGGACAGGATTGCCGTGCGCGTGAATGCCTGCCGCAGGTCCAGGCGCGAGCCAAGGAGAAGCTTGTCAGGGGATCGCGGCAAGACCCGCTGGTAATCGGGAAACTTGCCATCGACCAGCTTCGAGGTGAACGTGAACTCCTCCGTCATGGCGCGCATATGGTTGCTGCCAATCACGATATCGATATCCGCATCCTCGTCCATGAGCAGGCGGGCAAGTTCGAGCACGCCCTTGCGGGGCAGTATCACCTGCACGTCGCCATCGCCCTTCACCTTGATCTTGTCGGGAGAGGTACACATGGCAAGCCGGTGGCCATCGGTAGCGACCACGCGCAGCTGCTTGCCCTGCAGTTCCCACAGCATGCCGTTGAGGTAATAGCGCACGTCCTGTTGGGCCATGGCAAACCCGGTGCGATCGATCAGGCGCTTCAGCTGTCCCTGCTTCAGCGTCAGCTGGTGAGTGCCCATGCTGTCTTCGACGTTGGGGAACTCGCGCGCGGGCAGGGTGGACAGGGTAAAGCGGCTGCGCCCAGACTTGACCGTGGCCTTGCCGTCAGACACGTTGAAATCGATATCACAGCCCTCGGGGAGGGACTTGCAGATATCGGCGAGCTTGCGCGCCGGCACAGTCACCTCCCCCCCAGTCCCCTTCGCGGGCAGCTGCACACGGCCTACGAGTTCCACCTCCAGGTCGGTTCCCGTCAGTGCCAGCCTGTCACCATCCAGCACCATGAGCACGTTGGCGAGGATCGGCAGTGTCTGGCGCCGTTCGACCACGCCTGCCACCAGGTTGAGGGATTTGAGAAGGGTATCGCGCGATACGCTGAACTTCATAGACGTGTTTTTCCTTGAATGAAACGGGGCACAGCCAGCCGGGGGCGGCTGTGCACAGGCCTTATAAGAAACTAGATTTTATAAAACTCACGTTGTGAGAGATCGCAACAGGTTCTTGTAATCTTCGCGAATATCGGAGTTAGTTTCGCGAAGTTCCTTAATTTTACGGCATGCGTGCAGCACTGTCGTGTGGTCCCGACCACCGAAGCTGTCGCCTATCTCCGGCAGGCTGTGGTTGGTCAGCTCCTTGGACAGGGCCATCGCCATCTGCCGCGGCCTGGCCACCGAACGGCTGCGCCTGCGCGACATCATATCCGAGACCTTGATCTTGTAATACTCCGCGGCCGTGCGCTGGATATTGTCCATGCTGATCTGCTTGTCCTGCAGGGCCAGCAGATCCTTCAGGCTCTCCTTGATCAGCTCGATATCTATTGGCCTGCCGACGAAGTGGGCGCTCGCTATCACCCGCTTCAGCGCACCTTCCAGCTCGCGCACATTGGAGCGTATGCGCTGGGCGATGAAGAACGCCGCGTCCGGGGGCAGGTCCACCCGCGCCTCGGTGGCCTTTTTCATGAGGATCGCCACCCGCGTCTCCAGCTCCGGCGGTTCCACGGCCACGGTGAGCCCCCAGCCGAAACGCGACTTGAGCCGCTCTTCCAGGCCATCGATCTCCTTGGGATAGCGGTCGCAGGTGAGGATCATCTGTTGCCGACCTTCCAGCAGGGCGTTGAAGGTATGGAAGAACTCTTCCTGGGAGCGCTCTTTCTTGGCGAAGAACTGGATATCGTCGATGAGCAGCGCATCCACCGAGCGATAAAAACGCTTGAAGTCGCTGATGGCATTGAGCTGCAGCGCTTTCACCATGTCGGCAACGAAACGCTCCGAGTGCAGGTAGACAATCTTCGCCCCCGGGTTCTGGGCCTGCAGCGCGTTACCCACCGCGTGCATAAGGTGCGTTTTACCCAGGCCCACGCCGCCGTAGAGAAACAGGGGGTTGTAGGAATCCCCGGGATTCTCGGCCACCTGCTGGGCCGCCGCCAGGGCCAGCTGGTTTGACTTGCCCTCGACGAAGCTGTCGAAGGTGTAGTTGCCGACGAGGTGGTGACCGTGCTTCAGCGAGCCGTCGACTTCCTTTTCCCGGCGCACACCGGCGAGGCCCGGCCCGCGCGGTGGGTGCTCACCGCCGGGTATGCCGGTTACCGCCTCTCCCGACAGCGCGGGGGCGGCCTCGACGGGAGCGATCGCTGTGACTGCCGCAGCGTTGACGGGAACTGCCCGGGACGCACCGTCGCGCCCGGCCTGCGCCGAACCGATAGCCAGGACAAGGTCTACCGGGGGCCCCGGTTGCGCTTCCCCGAGCAACTCCACGATCCGCCCGGCGTACTTCTCGGCGACAAAATCCTTGATGAACCGGTTGGGAGCGCGCAGCGTCAGGGAATGGCCGTCCCAGTTTGCTTCCAGCGGCCGGATCCAGGTATTGAATTGTTGCGAGGGCAGTTCATCTCGCAGACGCTCAACGCAGTGCTGCCAATCTCTTGCGGGCAAAGAAATCCCCTCAGAGCCGGGTTATTATTCCAGGCTACTAAACATTAAGTAATGATAATAAAAATTTATTTACCTGGTCGTTATCGCTGACCAGTGAATGCATAATACTCCCGAACCGGGCGGTTATCCACAGTGAGACGCAAATTTTTTCAATTCTATTTATCTATTAAATACAATGGCTTAAGCAGTTTCCGCGCGGTTTTTGGCCAGCAGGGCGAAATTTAATTGTGCGTAGCCGCGCCTGTGGATAACTTGTTTATATCTATTTATAAAGATGTGAATGAAAGACCTAACTTCCCTCAAATACAGGACTTTTTCCCGCGGCGCTAGTACCGGGTTTTTGCGCCCCGGACTGCCCTTGCGACGCCGTTCCAGGGAACCCGCCGTGCGGGGCTAAAGTTCCTCAGCCCGATTGAATTGGCGCACGCATTTACATAGAATACCCCACCTTTTTTCCGGCCGGAAAGGCAGCCCGGGTTTCCGTCCCTCTGCGGCCTTCATTAATTGGACAAGTGCAATGAAAAGAACATTCCAGCCCAGCGTATTGAAGCGCAAGCGCACTCACGGTTTCCGTTCGCGGATGGCGACCAAGGGTGGTCGGCAGGTTCTCAACCGCCGTCGCGCGAAGGGCCGCAAGCGCCTGTCAGCCTGACCTGCGCAAACCATCACGCCTGGCTGGGTGAATGGCCGGAAGCGCCGGCTTTGGCAAGACAAAGCGCCTCCTCAATGCACAGGATTTCAGTCGCGTTTTCGACTCGGCTGACGCGCGTGCCCACCACAAGCACCTGATGCTGCTCGCCCGGGCAAACGATCTCGCAACACACCGCCTGGGCCTGGTCATCGCGAAGAAGAACGTTCGCCTGGCGGTGGACCGCAACCGCCTGAAGCGCGTGGCGCGGGAATTTTTCCGCCAGCTGCCCGAAGGTGAACCCGGGCTGGACGTGGTGCTTCTCGCGCGCCGGGGCGCGGGTGAGTTGGACAATGAGAAGGTATCCTCTATATTGCAGCAGCTGTGGCAGAAGCTCGAAAGCCAGACCCGAAACGCTCACAGCAGCCAGGACTGAGAACCCCATGCGCCGCTTACTGATATTCCTGATCCAGTGTTACAAGGCGGCCATCAGCCCGCTGCTCGGGAATCACTGTCGCTTTCACCCGAGCTGCTCCAGCTACGCGCAGGAAGCCATCGCCACCCACGGCGCGGTTAAAGGAACGTACCTTGCCATCCGTCGCCTGCTGCGCTGCCACCCCTGGCACGAAGGGGGCGTCGACCCGGTGCCGCCCTGCTCCCACACCGAATAGACAGCGACTGACTTTATGGACTTGCAACGCATCCTGCTGATTGGCGCCATCGCCGTTCTCTCCTTCATGCTGTTGACGGAATGGGTGGCGTTCAAGGAGGCCCGCACAGCCGCTATCGCCGAGGACAGCTCGCGCCTGCTGGCGCCCGAGGGGACACCCGGGCCCGCATCCCTGGATACGCCCGACCTGCCGACCAGCACCCCGCCTGCCACGGCCGACGACGAGCTTCCCGAGGCACCCGTCAGCGCTGCGGAAGAAGCGCCGGCGACTCCCGCGGCGGTCAGCGACCGGCGCCTGGTGCGCGTCGAAACCGACGTGCTGCGCTTCGTGATCGACCTCACCGGCGGCGACATCATCGAGCTGTCCCTGCCGCAACACCGCGAACGGCTCGACGGCGAGGCGGCGTTCGTGCTGCTGGAACAAAATGACCAGCTCGTCTACATCGCCCGCAGCGGGCTGTTGGGCCCCGACGGCATCGATGCCGACGGACGAGCCGAGTTCGAGGCATCCGCGGACCAGTTCACGCTTGCCGATGGTGAGGACTCACTTACGATAGACCTTAAGTGGCGCGGCAACGACGTGGTGACGATCACCAAGCGCTTCACCCTGCGCCGCGGCGACTACCTGGTCGATATCGATTACCTGGTGGACAACCAGAGCGAGCAGCGCTGGCAGGGCAACCTCTTCGGCCAGATCAAGCGCCAGAGCGGGCCACCCCCGTCGCAGGAATCCTCGGCCATGGGGATGCAGCCTTTCCTCGGCGTCGCCACCACCCAGCCCGATGATCGCTTCACCAAGTTCACCTTCGAGGACCTCGCGGACGAGTCATTCAAGGCGCAGCTCCCGGGCGGCTGGATCGCCATGATCCAGCACTATTTCCTGAGTGCCTG
>JAWVYG010000137.1:0-6560 GCA_033722815.1 Halioglobus sp. | reverse complement strand
GGCGCAGTTACCGCGTCTACGCCATCGGGTTCGCGCCGGGTTTCGCCTACATGGGCGAGGTGGACGAGCGCATTGCGCGTCCCCGACTTGCCACCCCTCGCAGCGCCGTACCCGCGGGCGCCGTCGCCATCGCCGACCGCCAGACGGCGGTATACCCGGCGGTCTCACCGGGCGGCTGGAACCTTATCGGGCTGTGCCCCACCCCCATGTTCGATCCCGCCGCCGAGCCGCCGATGCCCGTGGCGGTCGGCGACAGCGTGCGCTTCCGGCCGATCGACCGCCAGGAGTACCTGTCACTGGGTGGCGCCCTGCCATGAAACTGCATGTCATCGAAGGCGGCGTTCTCAGCCTGCTGCAGGACAGCGGAAGATTCGGGTCACACCGGCTGGGCCTGACCAACGGCGGCCCCCTCGACTACCACGCCTTCCACTACTGCAACCGGCTGTTGCAGAACGCACCGGACAGCACCGTCATCGAGGTCAGCGTGGGTGGACTAAAGCTGCGCGCCGACGGGGACGGGTTCCTGTGCCTCACCGGGGCCGAGATGCCGCTGCGCATAGGCGACGTGGAATGTGACGGCTGGACTGTGCATCCGGTGACGGACGGCGACGACATCGAGATTGGCTTCGCCCGCGCCGGCTGCCGTGCCTATCTCGGCGTAGCGGGCGGGTTCAATATTCCCGCCTGCTTCGGCAGCACCGCGACCGTCCCGCGCGAAGGCGTCGGCGGGCTCGATGGCGGCCCGCTGCAAGCGGGCGACATACTGGAAGGCGACCCGGTGCAGCGTCGCAGGCGCCTCTACCTGGCCGAGGCGAATCGACCGCGCTACCACCGCCACGCTTCCGTGCGCGTGGTGCCGGGATACCAGGTACGGCACTTCGACAGGATCGAGCAGCGACGATTTTTCGGCGCGCCCTATGAAGTCTCCGAACGCAGCGACCGTATGGGCTACCGCCTGCAGGGCTCCCCGGTACGCTGCCGGCTCGACGGCATCCTCTCCGAGGGCATCTGCCACGGCGCGGTACAGGTGCCGCCGGATGGCCAACCCATCGTACTGCTCAATGATCGCCAGACGATCGGCGGCTACCCCAAGATCGGCGCGGCCATCGCCCCGGATACCTGGCGCCTGGCACAACTGACGCCGGGCAGCACGGTGCACTTCGCGCCGGTCTCCCCCGGCACCGCGCGCAGGGTGCTGGAACTGGCCCGGCGCTTCAGCCTCGACCTGCCGCTGCGGGAGCGTTAGCGTGAACGACCAGCAGCTGAGCGAGGCCGTGGAAGACCTGTTGGTCGCGCGCAACCCGCGCCAGATGCAGCTGGCCCGCGCAGCGCTGCAGCCCGGCTACTACCTGCGCGCGGCACGCCACCTGGTCGATGCCGGCGGTACCGTCATCATCGGCACCGGCTTCCCGGTCACGGGCACTTTCGAGACCGACGGCCCGGTCGGCGCGATCACGCTGTACGCGGCGCTGGAATCCCTCGGCGCCACACCCCTGCTGGCCTGCGGACCGCCGCTGTCCGATGCGCTGGCTGCGGACTACGAGGTGCTCGTGCTGCAGTCCACCACAATGCCAGACGCGATCGAGGAAGCCCGCGCGTCGCTGGCACGACTGCGACCCGACGCGGTGCTGGCCATCGAACGTCCCGGCCTGGCTGTCGACGGCCGCTACTACAACATGCGCGGCGAGGACATCACCGAGCGCTGCTATTGTTTCGATGCGTTCATGACTGAGGCGCAATGCCCGACCATCGCCATCGGCGACGGCGGCAACGAATGCGGCATGGGCAATATCGCCACGGCCCTCACCGGCCTGGATATACAGCCGTCGGTCACCGGATGCGACGAACTGCTGGTTGCCGACGTGTCCAACTGGGGCGCCTACGGGCTGCTGACCCTGCTGGGACGATTGTTGCGCAGGGACCTCCTCGCGGGCACCTCACCCGTAGCTATCCTCAACTACCTGTGTACGCGCGGCAGCGTGGATGGCGTCACCGGACAGAGTACCCTCACCGAGGATGGTATCGAGGCGCGCGTCGGCACCGACATCATTCACCAGTTGCGGGAACTGGCCGCCGACTAGCGCTGCGCGTTACGGCGGTGGCGAAGCCGCAGGATTTACGCCACAAGGCTGCTGCTGGGGCGCAGATTCCGCTACAATTCGTCGCTGTTATGCACACGGTCTATCTCAACGGCGACTACCTGCCGATGCACGAGGCGAAGATTTCCCCCATGGACAGGGGTTTCCTCTTCGGCGACGGCATCTATGAAGTCATACCCTCCTACGATGGCAGGCTCGTGGGCTTCGGCCCGCACCTCGAGCGCATGCGCAACGGCCTGGCGGCCCTCGAACTGGAATTCGAGCTGGACGAGTCGGCATGGCGCGCGATCGCGACCGAACTGATCCAGCGCAACGGCGGCGGCAACCTCGCCGTCTACATCCATATCAGCCGTGGCGCCGACAGCAAGCGCCATCACGCCTACCCACTCGGGCTGTCTCCCACCGTATACGCCTTCGCCTATGAAATCCCGCCGCCGCCTGCCGCCGACAAGGCCCTGGCCACCACGTACAGCGTCTCTACCGCCGAGGATATGCGCTGGAAACGCTGCAATATCAAGTCCACGGCGCTGCTGGGCAATATCATGCATTACCAGCACGGTGTCGCCCGCGGAGACGCCGAAACCATTCTCTACAACGCCGACCGCGAGATCACCGAGGCGGCGGCCTGCAATGTCTACGTGGTGAAGGACGGTGTGGTCGCCACACCGCCGCTGGACCACCAGATCCTGCCGGGTATCACGCGTCAACTGGTACTCGAGATACTGCGCCGCGACGGTACGATCCCGATCGAGGAACGCGTGGTGATGCTGGACGAGCTGTTCAACGCCGATGAGGTGTGGCTGTCCAGCTCCAGCAAGGACATCGCACCCGTGGTACAGATCGACGGCAAGCCCGTGGCAGACGGCAAAGTCGGCGATGTCTGGCTGGCGGCGCAGACCCTGTACCGCGCCCACAAATTCGACTTCTAGATACGAGCGTCAATGGCCAGGCATACCCGAGTAGAACTGGATCTCGCTGCGCTGCGGCACAACGCCGCGCACGCCAGGACGCTCGCCGGCAGTGCCCGCGTGATGGCGGTGGTGAAGGCCGACGCCTACGGCCACGGCGCCACCACCGTTGCGAGCTGCCTGGAGCCACTGGTGGATGCGCTGGCGGTGGCCTGCCTCGAAGAAGCGCTGGAGCTGCGTGAAGCCGGCATAGGATTGCCCATCCTGCTGCTGGAAGGCGTGTTTGACAGCGCGGAGATGGCCGCGGTGGCGCAGCACGACCTGTGGCTCACCATCACCAGCGAGCAGCAATTGTGCTGGCTGGAGGAGGCACGTACCGCCGCCCCGATCCGTTGCTGGCTGAAGGTGGATACCGGCATGAATCGCCTGGGGGTGTACACGACGCAGGCCGCCGCCCTATACGACAGGCTCAGGTCCAGCAATAACGCCGCTGAGCGCCCCGTGCTGTTCACGCATTTTTCCTCCGCGGACAATCCCGACAGCAGCGCCACCCGCAGGCAAATGGAACGCTTCGCCGCATTGCCGATCGAGGCGCCGCGCAGTGCGGCCAACTCCGCGGCGCTGCTGGCGCTACCCGGCAGCCACCTCGACTGGGTGCGGCCCGGCTACATGCTGTACGGCAACTCGCCGCTGGCCGGCGCGCATGCCAACACCGCGACGCTGCAGCCCGTTATGACATTCGCTTCCCGCGTGATCGCCCTGAAAGATGTCGAACCGGGCGGCGCCGTGGGCTACGGCGGCACATTCGTCGCGGCGCAACCCTCGCGCATCGCCGTCGTGGCGGCGGGCTACGGGGACGGCTATCCCCGGCGCGCACCCAACAGGACACCGGTGCTGGTCGACGGCCGGCGCGCCCCGCTCGCCGGACGTGTCTCGATGGATATGCTGACGGTCGACGTCACCGGGATCGACGGCGTGGCGCTGGGCAGCGACGTGACCCTGTGGGGCACGGGCCTGCCGGTCGACGAGGTGGCGCGCCACACCGGTACCCTGGGCTACGAACTGACGACGCGCCTGACGGCACGCCCCCGGCGCATCGTCACCGGCGCCTGACCGGCTGCCCACGGATGCCGGCACCGCCACCACGCTGCAGCACGCTGCAGCAGATTCTCTCCCGGCAGGCTGAACTGCAGCCGGCAGCGCCGGCGCTGATCTGGCAGGGCGAGGCGATCAGCTACCAGGCCCTGCACGCCCGCGCCGTGAGCATCGCCCGCAAACTTGCGGCGGACGGCGAACCGGGCGACCGCATCGCGGTCCTGTCATTCAACTCGCCCGAGTTCGTGGCGCTGGTCTATGCCGTCGCCGCAGCGGGACAGGTGCTGGTGCCGCTGAACGCGCGGCTGGCGCCGGCGGAGTGGACCTACCAGCTATGCCACACCGGCAGCCGCCGGCTGTTTGCACAACCGCAACTCCTGCAGCGGCTTGCACAGCAACCGGACGCCCCCGCGGGAATCGACACCGTCGCGCTGGACGACGACTTTGCACACTGGCCCGCAGCAGCGCCCGATTACCCGCTGCCGGACGTGGAGGCCACGGACGCTGCCTGGATTCTCTACACGTCGGGCTCCACCGGGCGCCCCAAGGGCGCGGTACTGACCCACGGCGGCTTCATGGCGGGCCTGGCCTCTGCCGCCCTCGCGCGGCCGGTGCTGCCGGGCGATCGCTACTTTTACCCCTTTCCCCTGTTCCATGTCGCGGCACACAACGTTTTACTGCAGCACCTGCACGGCGCCGCCGTGGTGCTGGCGCCCTCCTTCGACGCCACCCAGGCGCTGGATGCCTGTCGCAGCCAGGGGGTGACCAGCATGTCGCTGGCCCCCACCATGATCGCCATGCTGCTGGAACAGCCGGGCTTCCACCCCGACGACCTCGCCGGTGTACGGACCATCGGCTACGGCGCTTCTGCAATGCCGGCGGGCCTGCTGCAAAGACTGCTGGACGAGACCCGGGTGGGCCTGTGCCAGAGCTATGGCATGACCGAGCTGTGTGGCAGCGTCGCCTTCCTGACCGTCGAGGATCACGTGGCCGCCCGGCAGCAGCCACGGTTGCTGCAGTCCGTGGGCAGGCCCCTGCCCACCGCCGAGGTCATGATCGACGGTGGCACGGGCTTCACGCAGCGCGTAGGCGTTAGCGGTGAGATCGTGGTGCGCGCCGCGCAGTGTATGGCCGGCTACTGGCGGGACCAGGAGGCCAGCGCGAGCGCGCTGCGTGACGGCTGGCTGTACACCGGCGACATCGGCCGCTTCGATGACAACGGCTACCTGTACATCGTCGACCGCAAGAAAGACATGATCATCAGCGGCGGCGAGAACATCGCATCGAGGGAGGTGGAGGAAGTGCTGCGGGAACACCCGGCAGTCAGGGACTGCGCCGTGATCGGGCTGCCCGATGAGCGCTGGGGAGAGATGCTGTGCGCGGCGGTACAGCTGGTTACGTCAGTTGACGACGAGGCGCTGGCAGAGCACTGCCGCGAACGGCTCGCGCGTTACAAGACGCCCAGGCGCTGGTTTCGCGTCGAAGCCCTGCCGCTGAATGCCTCGGGCAAAGTCGACAAACCGCGGCTGCGGCGACAGTTCGGCGACTAACGTTCGTCCTGCGAATCCAGGAAACCGGAAAACTCTTCCTCGTACAGCTTGAACAGTACCAGGGCGACGGCGAAAATCAGCGGCCCGTAGACCAGGCCCATGATGCCGAAAACCTGCAGCCCTCCAATCAGGGAGAAGAAAACCACCACGGTGTTCATACTGGCGCCCTGCATGAACAGCGGGCGCAGGAAATTATCGATGGAGCCCACCACCACCGCGCCCCAGAACACCATGAAAAGCGCCCAGCCTGTCTCCCCTTCCAGCGCCAGGTAACCCGCGGCCGGCACCCAGATGATGGCCGTACCGACAAAGGGTATGAGCGAGGTGAACGCCATCACGGTACCCCAGAAGATGCCCGGAAAGCCGGCAAGCCACAGCGCAAACCCACCGGCAATGCCCTGGGTGATGGCGGTCAGCAGCGAGCCGAGCAGCGCGGATTTGCTGACCTCGCGCACCTCGCGCAGCAGCACGTCCTCCTGGGAACGCGACAAGGGCAGCGCATGGCGCAGGAATTCAATCAGGCGCTCGTGATCGCGCAGGACGAAAAACAGCACGAACAACAGCAACACGAACATGAGAATAAAGTTGGTTACGCTGCCAAGCATGACCGTGGAGGTGGCGGCAAACTTGCCGCCCATCGTGCTGGCCAGTGACAGCGCCCGCGTGCGGATGTTCTCCAGCTCCAGCGCACCCTCCGGCAGGACATCCACCAGCCACGCGTAGACGCTGGCAACCCACGGCCTGGCCATGAAGTTGCGCATGTTGTCCGGGGTCGCCCACTCCTTCACGGCGATGGTATAGGTAATCCCCTGGTCCAGTACCGCGGCCAGCAGGGCGAGTGTCGGCAGCAGGATGATCATCATGACCGCCAGGCAGGAAAAAAGCGCCGCCAGTGACTGCCGGCCGCG
>JAWVYG010000136.1:0-6577 GCA_033722815.1 Halioglobus sp. | reverse complement strand
CTGGAATACCTGTGCCGTGCCGGCCATCGCCGGCACCGCTTTCTCGGAAACGAAACTGCCCACCTCGATCGCAGCTACCCCGGCATCCACCAGGGCCTGTATCAGCTCCAGGCGCTGTGCGGGGGTCAGTATCGTCGCCTGGTTCTGCAGCCCGTCCCGCGGGCCGACGTCGTTGATATGGACGAAATTATCCAAGTACGGGTGTTCCTTGCGCTGGCATTGCAGCCCCTCGCGGGGTTGTTTCGGCGCACCAGTGTGCAGGCTCCCGGTGGTGATGTCGAGAAGGCGGGGGGAAACGTCGCGGGGCGGTTAAGCGGCGCCCAGCCATGCGCCTGCCGTACCGCTAGCGCAGCGACCGCGGCAACAGAACCTGCTCCAGCCGGGCCGAGTCGGGCGCGGCATCCCGCCAGTGCCCGATGGCCAGCCCGAGGCGTACGTAGCCCGCCGTGGGAATGTTCTCGCTGACCAGGATCCCGCACAGCATATTGGCCAGGTCGGTCAGGGCCGGATTGTGGCCGATGATGAACAGCTCGCCGCGACGGTCGTCCTGCGCCATGATCCAGGCGAGGACCTCGTCTGCGTCAAACGTATAGAGTGCTTCCTCGCGCTGGTGTCGCAGCGCGGCCAGTTCAGCCCAGCCATCGCACAGGCCCTCCAGCGTCAGGCCGGCCCGCCTCGCCGTGGAGCAGGAGACAGGCACCGGCGGCACGATCCTCGACAGGGCGGCACCCATCAGCGGGGCGTCGCGGCGACCGCGTTTGTTGAGTGGCCTGTCGCGGTCCGGGCAGTTGGGATCGGACCAGGAGGATTTGGCGTGGCGCAGCAGGTGCAGCGTTTTCATGTCTCCAGACCGGTGCCGGGCAGGTAGCTGTGGCAGGAGTATAACGCGCACCGGCGTCCCCGCCAGGCGCCGTGGCGGTCAGGGCGGCGGGCCGGGTTGCCCCCGCCAGTGTAGCTGCGCGGGTTTGCGCGGGATCAGTCGTCGCTGCCGATCATCTCGCGGAAGTAGCGGTAGCGCGTGGTGTAGGGTTCCACGGCCCGCTCGCGGATGCGCTGCAGCAGCTCGGCGACCGATTCGCCGTTCTCGTCCTGGCCCTGCCTGATCTGGCGGCCGAGGTCGCTGACCCCGTCACTGATGGCGGCGGCGCTCTCCAGCGTGGCCTGGATGACGAACATCTCGGCCATCACAAGTTCGTTGACCGTGCGCCGTGTCCGTCCGGCCGCTGTAGCAGTCGTGTTGTCCTGTTGCATCGTCGTCGTTTCCTATGGTCCTGGAGCCCGCTTTTGGTGCGGATCTGTCCGTTTGTCGCTCCGGTCTGCCCCTTGTCGGTGCTTCCGGTCCCTTATATGGCTGCATTTGCCGTGATTCCGGCCGTCACCGGTGGAAGCAGCAAGCTTCATGCCAGGGGAGAGGTATAGTAGGGATTTTTTATGGCACTTCAATGACCACAGGCCGAAAAACTGTCGATTTCGCCACTTTTCCCCGCCGCTTGTATTGGCCGGCGATTGGGTGATACTTACGGGCGCCGGAAGTAAAAATAATTCAGGAGTAGTCCATGTATTCAAGTTACCCGCGCGCGGGGCTGGTTGCCCTGTTGTCGCTGCTGTTGGCCCTGCCTGCACTGTCCGCCGACAAGCCCAATATCCTGGTGATCTGGGGGGACGATATCGGTATCACCAATATCAGTGCCTACAGCGACGGCATCATGGGTTATCGCACACCGAACATCGATCGCATCGCCGAGGAGGGTATACGCTTCACCGACTACTACGGCGACCAGAGCTGCACCGCGGGGCGCTCCAGCTTCATTACCGGCCAGACACCTCTGCGCACGGGCCTGAGCAAGGTCGGTCTGCCGGGCGCCGAGATGGGTATCCAGGACAGGGATATCACTATCGCCGAGGTTCTCAAGACACACGGCTACAGCACGGGCCAGTTCGGCAAGAATCACCTGGGCGACAAGGATGAATTCCTGCCCACCAACCACGGCTTCGACGAGTTCTTCGGCAACCTCTACCACCTCAATGCCGAGGAAGAGCCGGAAGACGTGGATTACCCCAAGGACCCCGGGTTTCGCAAGATGTTCGGGCCCCGGGGCGTCATACGCTCATTTGCCGACGGGCGCGTGGAAGATACGGGTCCCCTGACCCGCAAGCGCATGGAGACGGCGGACGAGGAGTTCGTCGCGGCGGCGAAGAAATTCGTCGACAAGTCGGTGAAGGCCGGGAAGCCCTTCTTTGCCTGGGTCAATACCACGGGCATGCACTTTCGCACCCATCCGGCGCCCAAGCACCTGGGCAAGTCGGGCCAGGATTTCTACAACGACGTGATGGTGGCCCACGACGAGCTGGTAGGGGAACTGCTCACCCAGCTGGACGAACTCGGTATCGCCGACAACACGATCGTCTTCTACTCCACCGACAACGGCGTGCACTACAACACCTGGCCCGATGCCGGCATCACACCCTTCCGCAGCGAGAAGAACTCCAACTGGGAGGGCGCCTACCGCGTGCCCGCGGTGGTGCGCTGGCCCGGGAAGATTCCCGCCGGTCAGGTGTCCAATGCCGTGATGTCACACCTGGACTGGATGCCCACCCTGCTGGCCGCTGCCGGTGACACCACCCTGAAGAAGGACCTGCTAAAGGGCCGCCAGGTCGGCGCCAAGATGGCGACGCTGCACCTGGACGGCTATAACTTCCTGCCCTACCTAACGGGCAAGACGGACAAGAGCCCGCGGCGTGAGTTCATTTACCACAACGACGGTGCGATGCCGGTGGGCATCAGGGTAGACGACTGGAAAATCGTCTACGCCGAGAACCGCGCCCGCACCATGGCGCTGTGGGCGGAACCGTTCGTCACCCTGCGCCTGTTTAAGATTTTCCACCTGCGGCGCGATCCCTATGAGCGCGCCGATCTCAACTCCAATACCTACTGGGACTGGATGATCGACAAGGCCGCGCAGGGTTACCGCGGCGCGGCGTTCACCACGCTGTACCTGCAGACGTTCGCCAAGTTTCCCCCCAGCCAGAAACCGGACTCCTGGTCGATCGACAAGCTGACCGACCGCTTCCTCAATATGGAGTAGCCGCGCTCATGTCACTATTGGAAGTGCGCGGAGCCTGCCGCGGCCTGCTGGCGACACTGTTGCTCACGCTGTTCCTTGCCCCGGGTGCCCGGGCCGGGGAGGGCGGAGATGTCGTGACCGGCGCGCAGGCCGCTGCGGTGGACCAGCCGCCTCAGGCGGCCGGTATCCTCGTGCTGGAGGTAGCGGGTCTCACCCAGGCGCAGGGCAACCTGTTCGTCGCGGTGTACGATTCCGGTGACACCTGGCTGGGCGATGACGCCGTGTTCGTCACCCGGGTCGATATCCAGGGCGCCCTCGACGGCGATTTCGTTGTGCACGAAATCCGGTTGCCTCCCGGCGAGTACGCCTTCACGGTGTTCTATGACGTCAACGGTAACGGCGACCTGGATACAAACTTTATCGGTATACCGAAAGAACCCCTGGCAGTGTCCAATAACGTCAAACCGCGCTTTGGCCCGCCCAAGTATGACAAGGCGAGGTTCCGGCTCGAACTGGAACCGGTGATACAGCGGATCGCGATCCAGACCCTCGACTAGGGCCCGCTGTCCGGGCTTGGTAATACTTTACAAAACACTGAAAAATCAGCAGTTTTTTTGTGTGTTGTTTCACAAAAGCGCCGCGCTGCGTTGCCAAGCCCTACCCGTTACGGCTATCAATGAACACAGGCAGGTCATCGTTATCGGGGAAAGCTTGTGTCGGGCGCGATTAACGGAGAAGGAGTACGGCAGTTAACCGCAGCGGAGGCATTTCGGCTCCGCATGGAGAGCCAGTGCCTGGAAATCGAACGTTACCGCCTCGCGCAGCTGCGCGACTCCGGCCGCCACCTCACCCCTGACGAAGCAGCCCTGGAATGGGTGGCCCGCTTCGCCGCTGACTTTGCCCGCGACTACCAGTTCAAGTTCGACTGAGCCCGGGCTTCCCGCACCGCTTTTTTCCTGATACGGACGCCCATGCCGGGGTGTATCGCCTGCGTTCTCAGGCCAGCAGGCCCTTCCCGGGTACGTAGTTCGCTTCCAGCCTGATACCGTCTGGATCTTCAAACAGGATCGAATAGTAACCGGGCGCCCAGCCGTCTTCCTGTGGCGGGTGGACGATATGCGCGCCCAGTTCCTGCAGCAGTGCGTACAAGTCGTCCACGTGCTCGCGCTCGCGCATGCGGAAACAGATATGGTGCAGGCCGCAGCTGGCCTGGTCGAAACGATTGTCTGACGCTGGCTTGTCGCTGGCGCGGATGCCGAAGGCGGTCCTGCCGCCCACGCAGTAGAGGGTGTCGTCGGTGTCCAGTACCGGCTGCAGCCCGAGGGCGGGCAGGAGTTTGCCATAGAAGGATTTCGCGCGGGGGAAGTCGCCGCAGGTGAGGAAGGTATGGGCGATGCCGTTGATTTCCATGCGTGAGCTCCGTCGGGCCGTCAGGGTATCAGGACTTGAAATTCTCCGGACCCCAGTACGCTTTCATGTCGCTGATCTTGCCCTCGTGGTTGAAGTAGAACACGTCGATGATGTCGATACGGCTGTCGCCCATAACCACCTGGAAGGGAAAGGCCACCGCGGTACCGGCGCAGCGCGCTTCGCCAGTCAGCTCCAGTTTCGCGCCCGAACCCAGGGCATTTTCGTAGAACGCCACGATCGCGTCGATACCATCGTGGATGTCCGTTCCCACCGGGTCCTCCACACGCCCGTCGGCGGCGAAGATTTCCTTGATGATGTTGATATCCTGTTTGGCGAATGCCTCCACGTATTTGTGGACTACGGCAATCTTGTCACTCGCTTCCATCGTTCCTCACCTCCATTCAGTAGCCGCAGAGTGTCGCGTAGCGGTCCTTGTGATAGCCGCTGTCGCCGAAGATCTGGATGGCCACGCGGGCACGCTTTAGGAAAAAGCCGATCTCCAGTTCGTCGGTGACGCCGATACCGCCGTGCATCTGTACCGCCTCGTTGGTCACCAGTTGCGCGAGGTCGTTGAGTTTGGTCTTGGCGAGGCTCGCCAGCAGCGGCAGTTGTTCCGGTGTTTCGTCCACCGATGACAGCGCCTGCAGCAGCACCGAACGGCACAGCTCGATCTCGGTCTGCATGTAGGCGGCCCTGTGCTGCAGCGCCTGGAAGCTGCCGATCAGGGCGCCGAACTGCTGGCGCTCCTTCAGGTATTCCACGGTGCGCTCGAAGCATTCCAGCGCGTAGCCCATCATCTCCGCGGCAATGGCCACGCGGGCGCGGTCCAGCAGCGGCTCGAGGATGGACCAGCCGTCACCCTCGGTGCCCAGCAGGTTGCCGGCGTCCACCGCGACCTTGTCTAGCGTGATGTTCGCTGCATTGCGGCTGTCGGCCATCACCGTGCGCTGCACGGTAACGCCGGGAGCGTCGCGATCCACCAGGAACAGGCTGAGGCCTGCAGCGTCGCGCTCGCTGCCGCTGGAGCGCGCCACGACGATCAGCTTGTCGGCACTGTGGCCGTCCAGCACGAACACCTTTTCGCCCGTGAGCAGGAAGCCGCCGTCCTGCGCCTGCGCCGTCGTGGCAATGCTGGTGGGATGGTGGTGGTGGCTTTCCTCCAGCGCCAGGGCCAGGGTCAGGTCACCCTCCGCGATTGCCGGCAACAGCTGCTGTTTCTGCGCTTCCGAGCCCCCCAGCAGGAGTGCGGTCGCACCGACGACTGCCGTTGCGAACAGCGGTGACGCGGCCAGGGTGCGACCGCTTTCCTCCATGACAACGCCCAGGCCGAGAAAGCCGAAGCCGAGGCCGCCGTATTCCTCGGGCAGTATGATGTTGGCCCAGCCCATCGCCGCCATTTCGCGCCACAACTCGGGCGAGTAACCGACGGCATCCTTGCTGTCACGCAGTTTGCGCAGCGCCTCGACCGGCGCGTTGGCGTCCAGGAAGTCCTTCGCCGTGTCCCGCAGCAGTCGCTGCTCTTCGTTCAGTACCAGTGCCATGTCAGGACTCCTTCGGCTGCGGCAGCTCGAGAACGTTCTTGGCGATCACGTTGAGCTGGATTTCCGAGGTGCCGCCGGCGATGGTCATGGCGTAGCTCATTGCCCACAGGCGCGTGGTGTCGATCTCCGCCTCGGTGAAGCCTTCTCCCTCCCAGCCCACGCCGCGGGTGCCCATGATGGCGAGCAGCAGCTCGCTCTTGGCCTTTTCGGCCTCGGTGCCGACGAACTTCATGATCAGCGGGGCCGCACTCCGTTCGCCCGCCACTTTCTCCTCGAAGGTGCGGAAGTGCGTCAGCCCGATCGCATGCATCTGCATATCGTATTGCACCAGGCGGTTGCGCAGCTCCGCGTCGGTGATCCTGCCGTCCTCGAATTCAAGATACTCCCGTGCGGCGGCATTGGGCACCAGCACCTGGCGCGGCGAGTCGCTGCCGATTTCCGACATCAGCTTGCGCTCGTGCACCAGCAGGGCCTTGGCCACGGACCAGCCCTTGTTCAGCTCGCCGACGAGGTTCTCCTTGGGTACTTTCACACCGTCGAAGAAGGTCTGGCAGAACTCGG
>JAWVYG010000135.1:0-6577 GCA_033722815.1 Halioglobus sp. | reverse complement strand
GCGCCCGACCTGGGACAGCGCCGCGGTCTCGGCCAGGTCTGCCGTCAGGCGCTCCAGGCCCTCGCGACTGAAATGGGGGCCGAAGTCCTCCAGCCCGGTACGGCGCACCGCCCTGCGCAACAACAGATCGGCATGCAGGGCCGGCAGCTCGACACCGAGGCCCGCCAACATCACCCCCAGACGGTTGCATGCCCTGATATAAGCGGGCTGTTTCATGGCTACGGCAGTTGTGCCGGACACGGCTCGACGGGGATGCCCGGCCGCAGCGGATGGCCCGGGCCCGCAGGTGCGCGCTGCTTCAGGCTGTGTTCGGCCTGGTATCCAGGCATGGCGTGGTCATTCACGGCGGTGGGGCTTCCCGGGCGGGTAAGCGCAGATTGTGCCCGCAGTCGCAACCGCACCGCAAGCGCGCGTCAGCGAAACTCGATCCCCTCGAACTCCCCGCTGTCGCGCCACTGCTGGATGAACTCGAAGAACGCCACCGCGCCGCGCGGATAACCCGCGTAGGAGTGGGCCTCCTCGGGGATGGGCTGTCCCTCGTTGTTGTAGTAGCCCGGCGTGCAATCCGCGGAGGGCAGCACCAGGCCGGCGCCGGACTCGATGAGCTCTACCCATGCCTGTTCGGCCTGCTCGGAGGGCTCCACCACCTCGCTGCCGTTATCCAGCGCGTGTTTCGTCACCGCGGCAATAGAGAGCGCCGCCTCGACGATGTTGTGCGGGATGTTGGAGATCAGGTTGCCGGCCTGGGACGGCTGCACGAAGAACGCGTTGGGGAAATTGCGCGCCGTCAGGCCGTGCAGGCTGCGCATGCCCTTCGCCCAGTAATCGGTCAGCGACAGGCCGCCCCTGCCGTACACCTCGAACCCGGTACGCGACACACGCTCGGTACCCACCTCGAAGCCCGAGCCGTAGATGATGCAGTCGACCTCGTACTCGACTCCCTGCACCACGACGCCCCTGGCGGTAATCCGCTCGACGCCCTTGCCGTCGGTGTCGAGCAGCGTCGTCGACGCTTCGTTGAACGCCCGCAGGTAGCCGTCGTGGAAACACGGCCGCTTGCACAGCTGGTTGTACCAGGCCTTGAGGTGCAGCGCGGTGTCGGGATCCTCCACCACGTCGTCCACCCGCGCGCGGATCTCCTCCATCTTCTCCATGTCCGCGTCTTCCCAGGCCTCAGCCCACTTCTTCGGATTGCCCATCTCATCCGTCGCCAGCGCGGCAACGCGTGCGCGGAACCGCCGCGCGATATCCGTCCAGCCGTCGTCGACGAGGTCCTCGTCAACCATGCCACCGGTCTGGTTGGCGGCAAAGTTCTCCATCCAGCGCTTCTGCCAGCCGGGCCGGGCAACCTGCGCGAACCAGTCGGGATCCAGCGCCGTGTTTTCCCGGGCATCCACCGAGGACGGCGTGCGCTGGCACACGTAGAGCTGGCCACAGGCCGCGGCGAGGTGCGGTACGCACTGCACCGCGGTGGCGCCGGTGCCGATCAGCGCCACGCGCTTGTCGCCCAGCTTGTCCATCGGCTCCCCGCCGGGGCCACCGCCGGTGTAGTCGTAATCCCAGCGGCTGGTGTGGAAGGCGTGCCCCCTGAAGTCCCCGATACCGGGAATACCCGGCAGTTTCGGCATATGCAGCGGGCCGGTGCCCATGCCGAGGAAACGGGCGGTGAAGTCATCGCCGCGGTTGGTGCGAATTCGCCACACGGACTCGTCTTCCTGCCACGCGACCTCGGTCACCTGGGTGTGGAACAGCGTGTCGCGGTAAAGATCGTACTGTGTGGCGATGCGCTGGCAGTGCTCGAGAATCTCCGGCGCGTGCACGTATTTCTCACTCGGCATGTGGCCGGTCTCTTCCAGCAGCGGCAGGTAGATCATGCTTGCAGTGTCACACTGGGCGCCGGGGTAGCGGTTCCAGTACCAGGTGCCGCCGAAGTCCCCGGACTTGTCGATGATGCGAATATCCCGCACGCCCCGCTCCACCAGCCGCGCGCCGGTGACAAGCCCGGCGAAGCCGGCGCCGACGAAAGCGAAGGTGACGTGGTCTGTTTTCGGTTCCCGTGGCTGTACATCGAGGTAGGGGTCATCGAGGTAGCCGGCAAACTCGTCCTCGAAACGCAGGTACTGGTCGTTGCCATCCGGGCGCAGTCGCTTGTCGCGCTCCTGCGCATACTTCTTCTTCAGCGCCGCCTTGTCTATCTGCATCGCCATTGGTTCTCCGTCGCGCTGCCTGGCCTAGACCCGCGCCAGTTCAGTCAGGTACGCGGGTTTTTCCAGGCTGGGAAAGTGGTTCGTCCCCTCGGTCTGCAGGATTGCCACGCCATCGTTGAGCGCGCGCCCGCGCGCGGCGCTGGCCAGCATACTGGGGTTGTCGAGTACGTCGTCGCGCTCGCCGATCACCACGGTGATGCGCTCGTAGTTCGCGTAGCGATCGTACGCCTGTGCCCGCTGCCAGTTGCGGATGCTCCTGACATTGGCGATGCAGGTGCTGTAGTTGCGCGGGTTGGTGTAGATCGCGCTGCACACGGCAAGCTTGAGGTCGTTGGAGGGCCGCATCATGGGCTGATCGAGGAGTTTTTCCGGCGGTAAGCGACGGGACAGGCCCAGCACCAGCGGCATGAAATAACAGATCAGCCGGAAAGGGATAGGCTCGCTGCCCCTGCCGACCGTGCGCGCCCCCGGCAGCACAGGGGCTTCCAGGATCGCCGCTACCTGGCGGTCAGCGCCGCGCACGAGGTCGGGGTACTGGTGACCCGTTTCCAGCACCACCGCGCCGCCGCGGGAGTGGCCGTGGAGGATTATCTCGGTGCCGGTGACGAGTTCGCGCAGGATGAGCCCGAGGTAGAAGGCGTCGTGCTCGATGCTACCCGGCGGGTGGGGATTGTCCGGCCAGTCGAGCTCACGTGCATTGTCGGTGGGATAGGCGCAGTGATAGTTCGCGTTGTTGACCAGCACCAGTTCACAGTCGGCACCGGCATACAGCGCCTGGAAATAGCGCATGTCCTCGAGAAATCCCGGAAAACAGACGATGGACTTGCGGGACTGTGTCGTCGCGGGCCTGCGGGCGATGTAGGTCTGGCCGACGCGGTACAGCTCGCCGTCGAAAGTCGCAGTCTGCACCTGCGGCAGGTTGCGACGCAGCCAGTACTCCCGCAACAGGTGCAGCGCCAGTACCAGGCCGCCGAGAATCCACAGGACATCGGACATGGGCCAGCTCAGAGGAAGCGCAGCGCGGTGCGGGTCAGTGAGCTGAAGCGCAGGCTGATGATGTCGAGGAAGTAGTTCTGGAACACGCGCCACGGCCTCTCCCTCGCCTGCCGCGGGAATTCCTCGATGCTGCGCTGGATGTAACCGGAGCTGAAATCCATCATCGGCTCCTCGGTCACGGACCCGCGATGCAGCACGGCCACGGCGGTGTGCTTGTCCCTGCGCCGCATGTGATTGAGCACGCGACAGACGTACTGCGCGGTGAGGTCCGCCTTCAGAGTCCACGAGGAGTTGGTGTAGCCCATGGTCTGCACGAAGTTGGGCACATCGGACAGCATCATGCCGCGGTAAACGAAGTGCTCTGCCGGCGTGACGGCGACGCCGTCGACGCGCAGCTGCACGCCCCCCATGAACAACAGGTTGAGCCCGGTGGCGAGCACGATGATATCCGCCTCGAGGTGCCCGCCGGATTTCAGGGCGATGCCGTCCTTGGTGAAGCGGTCGATGTGATCGGTCACCACCTCGGCGCGCTTTTCCCGGATCGCGGCGAACATGTCGGCGTCGGGCACCGCACACAGGCGCTCGTCCCAGGGGTTGTAGCGCGGCGTGAAGTGCGTGGCCACGTCGTAGTCCGGACCCAGTTCCCGGCGCACCATACCGACCAGGAACCGCTTCGCCTTTGCCGGCCGCTTGCGCGCGTAGTTGAACGTCACCATCTGCAACAGCACTTTCTTCCAGCGCGTGATGTGGTAGACCCAGCGCTCGGGCAGGAAGCGGCGCATGGCTATGGCCATTTTGTCCTCGCCGGGAATGGAGGCGACATAGGTGGGGGAACGCTGCAGCATCGTGGTGAGTGCGGTTTTCTTCGCCAGCTCCGGCACCAGCGTCACGGCGGTGGCGCCGCTGCCGATGACCACCACGCGCTTGCCCTCGTAATCGAGGTCCTCGGGCCAGTGCTGCGCGTGAAAGATCGGGCCGTCGAAATCCTCCTGCCCCTCGAAACTCGGCGTATAGCCCTCGTCGTAGCGGTAATAACCGCTGCAGCTGTAGAGAAAGTTGCACTGCACCTTGCGCGTCGCACCGCTCTCACCACACTCGACGGTAACCGTCCAGCGCGCCGCTGCGGAATCCCAGTCCGCGCTCACCACCTTCTGTTGATATCGAATATGGCGTTCGACGTCGTACTCGGCGGCGGTCTCACGGATATAGTTCAGTATGGAGGGGCCATCGGCCAGCGACTTCGCCTCGGTCCACGGCTTGAACGCGTAGCCGAGCGTGAACATATCGCTGTCGGAGCGGATACCGGGGTAGCGGAACAGGTCCCATGTACCGCCCATGAGCTCGCGCGCCTCGAGCAGCATGAAGCTGCGGTCGGGACAGCGCTCGCTGAGGTAACAGGCGGCGCCGACGCCGGAAAGCCCCGCGCCGATAATCAACACGTCGACGTAATCCAGCTCCTGTGCGGCGGTCACTGTCCCGGCTCCAGCGGTCCGAGTTGCGGGGAGCTGTGCGGCAATCCGAGTACGGCAAAACACAGCTCGGTTACCGTGGTAGCCGCGTTGGCGGCGTCGAAGCCCTCCTCCCGCGTCAGCAGGTGGGCTATGGTTTCGGTCACCACCCCGAAGAGGGCGGCGTAGACGATGTCCAGCGGCAAGTGGCTGAGCGAGCCCAGCGCCACCCCCTCACTGAGCCGGTCCGCCAGCACCATGCGCATCACGCGGTCGACGGGCCCGCCCTGGACGGGCTGCCCGGCCTGCAGCAGCAGGTTACAGGCATCCGTGTCCGACAGCAGCGTAAAGAAGCCGAAGCGCGCCCGCGCAAGGGCGCTGGCCAGCGGGTCGACGTGGTGGGGTTCGTAGGTCTCGTACTTGTTCAGCAGGCCGGCCACGGTCTGCTCGATGAGTTCCTCGAACAGCGCATCGCGGGAGGGGAAATGATTGTAGAAACTGCCCTTGGCGACGCCGGCGCGGGCTGTGATACTCTCGATGGATACCTGCTCCACCGGCCGCTCGATGAACAGGGCCCTGCCCGCCTCCATCAGCGCACCACGGGTCTCGCGGCGCCGCCTCTGGTAGCCGTTCTCCGGTTGTTCCGCTGCCTGCGATAATTCTGACTGTACGGTCATAATGTTGCGAATGTAGACCAAAACTCCGCCGCAGACAAGCCCCGCCCCCAGCGCAATCGAGCCGGCCAGGGGGTATCCGAAAAATACAGTCAGGATTGACTGTTTTATTTTTCGCCAGCATACTTGACCCCCCGAAAACAGACATAAAGGGAACGCCCGTGACCGCCCCCACCACCGTAGACAACCGCGATCTCGCCGATATGCCGCTGTTCGACCCGGCGACGCTGAAGTGCCCCTATCACTACGACAGCACCCTGCGGGAGCAGGCCCCCGTCTACCAGGATCCGGGATCAGGGGTGTACGTGGTCTCCACCTATGACCTGGTGCGGGAAGCGCACAAGAACGACGCGGTGTTTTCGAACGAGTTCACGCTGGCACTCGGCTCCCAGGTGAAACTGGACTCCGACGTGGTGGCCGCCATGAAGCGCACCTACGACCTGGGCAAGGGCACGCTGCTGACGGTGGACAAGCCGGAGCACACCGCCTACCGCGACACCGTGCGCGATTTCTTCCTCAAGGACAGCGTGGAGAAATACCGCCCGTGGATCTCGGAGCTGGCGGCGCAGAAGATCAGCGAACTGCCCATCGGTGAGACTTTCGACTTCATAGGGTCCTTCACCCGCCCCTACCCGCTGTCGGTCATCATGCACGTGCTGGGGATTCCGCTGGACATGATCGACCAGGCCTTCAAGTGGACGGTCGCCAATGTCACGGTGCTGTCGCAGGTCGCGGACAAGGAGACGCTGTTGCAGGCCCACGCGGACGTGAAAGAAGAGTACGACTGGTTCGCCGAAGCACTGGAAGAACGGCGGCAAAGCCCCCGGGATGACCTGCTCAACCTCGTCGCCCACCTGGAGCTGGACGGCCGCCCGATGACCATCGAGGAACAGCTCTCCTTCTGCACCCAGTTCCTGGTGGCGGGCAACGAGACCACCACCGCCACCCTGGCGGAGGGCATTCGCCAGCTGGCCCTCAACCCGGAACAGGAAGCCGCGGTACGCGCGGATCGCTCGCTGATTCCCAACCTGGTGGAAGAAACGCTGCGCCTGGCCACCCCGACCTCGAACATGTGGCGCCTGGCGAAGGAGGACTACGAGCTGGGCGGCGTGACTATCCCGGCCGGCAGCATGGTGCTGCTCAAGTACTTCTCCTCCAACCACGACACCAACATGTTCGAGCAGCCGCTGGAGTTCGACGTCACGCGTGGCAACGCCAAGCGCCACATCGCCTTCGGCTTCGGCACCCACGT
>JAWVYG010000134.1:0-6610 GCA_033722815.1 Halioglobus sp. | reverse complement strand
GTGTTCTGCGACTGGATTTCCAGCACCTGACGGTAGGTCTGCGCCAGTTCGCGGTAGTTGCTGTCGCGGATCCTGCCCAGGCGCGACGCTTTGTCGAGCAGCTCGCTGACGCGGCTGGCGGTTGTGTCCTGTTGCGCGGGCGCAGCCTGCCCGGCGGCCTTTTCCGGTTCGGCCTGTTCCCGCGCTTTCTGTGCCTTCGCCTCTTCCGCCGCCAGGCGCTGGCGTTCGACTTTCTCTCTTGCCGCTTTTTCCCTGGCGGCCTTTTCCGTCTCGCGGGCGATCTGCAGCACCTCGGCGTTCACCAGTTCGCGCAGCTGCGCTAGTGCAGCGGGGTCGGCATTGTTGGCCTTCATGGCGGCCATGGCGATGTTCGCCTCGGTGAAGCGGCGCCCGGTGATGTCGGCCCGGGCTGTCTCAGCGACCTGGGACAACAGCTCTGCCCGCAGCGCCTGCGCCTGTGCGTTGTCCTTGTCTATCTCCAGCAGGTTGCGGACGATGTCCAGCGCGTTGTCGCCGCGCGGTGTGAAAATATTGCCCCTGTCCCTGGCGGAGCGCGCCGCGTCGAGCAGCCCTGCGACCTGGGCCTTGCGCTCGCGTTCCACCTCCGCCTCCCGTTCGCGGCGATCCTTGGCGGCTATCAGCGCCGATTGCGCCTCGATGAAACGCGGGTTGGTGGGCGCCAGCAGCTGGGCGCTGATCAACTCCCTTTCCGCGCCCTTCAGGTCGCCGGTGCCGATCTTCTCCCGCGCAAGTTGGATATAGCGCTCCGCAACGGCCTCGAAGCCGGCCACGGCTTCGCTATTGGCCGGGTCCAGGGTAACGACCTGGTTGTATTTGTCGATCGCGTTATTGCCCTTGGGTGCACCCAGCCTGCCGGCCTCGATATCCTGCGCAGCCGCCTGCAGCAGGGCGCGAATCTTTTCCTCGGTCTTGCGGCGTTCTTCCTCGATCGCCGCCAGGCGCGTTCTCTCCGCCTCGCTGGCGCGCAATTCCTCCTCGGCCCGTTGCCGGGCAATACGTTCGGCACTACTGGCGATCTCCGCCCGCACGGTGTCGATCTCCGGGTGTTGCGGGTAGATGCGCACGGCGATGTTCACGTAGGCCTGGGCCTGGGCCACCTCCGAATCCTGCAGGTGAACGCGCGCCTGCTGCAGCAGCTCGGAGGTCAGGTCCATGATGCCCTGGCGCGCGGCGTCGTTATCCGGGTCCAGCGACAGCACCTCGCGGTACTTGTCGTAGGCACTGGCGCCGGAGGGGCTGATGGTGTTGCCCTGTTCGTACAGGTGGCGCGCGTCGTTGAGCAGCTTGTCGATGGCGGCCTGGCGCTGCTCGGCGATCAACTGCTGTTTGCGCGCCGCGGTAAGCTCGCCGCGCAGCGCGATGCCGCTGGCAACCAGTTCCCTGTCCTCGACCAGGTCGCTGACCAGGGTGGACTGGTCCAACAGCTCCTGGGCGGCCTGCAGGTCGTTCTGCTCCAATGCCTGGCGCGCCTTGTCCAGGTAGATCGTGTAGAGCCGTTCCATCGCCTGCCTGCCCTCGGCGTGTTCCGGGTGCAGCACCAGCAGGTTGGTCAGGTAGGTTTCTGCGTCGTCGCCGTCACCGTCGTACAGGCGTTCCTCATCCATCGCCTGGTTGGCCTGGGCCAGCAGCTCCCCGGCGTTGCCGAGTTGTGGGTAGGCCCCGATGGATTCCACTTCAGCAGCGCGATCGTCCTGCTCAGTGGGGGTGCCATCGGCCATCCACTCTCTCGGGGTCGGCACGTCGATGTCAGCGGGATTCAGCCACAGTGCGGCTGCGGTGATCAGCACTACCCCGCCGGCACCGAACAGCATCCATCTGCGCCGGGTCGCTTTCCGGCTGCGAATACGGCGCATGGCCGAGCTGTTGCTCTTGCGCGATGAACCGGTACGGCCGCCGGAGAAAGCGCGACTGAGCATCGTGAGCAGGTGGCTCAGGCCGGTCCTGC
Source organism: Halioglobus sp. (assembly GCA_033722815.1). Classification (GTDB taxonomy): domain Bacteria; phylum Pseudomonadota; class Gammaproteobacteria; order Pseudomonadales; family Halieaceae; genus Marimicrobium. The sequence goes on along the minus strand of JAWVYG010000134.1, from coordinate 4,644 downwards.
GGCTCGATTCCAGGTCGTCCTGGGCGCCGATGACCGTGCGCCCAGAGCGGGTCAGCTCGACTTCCTCCTCCTCCAGTTTGTCGAGCGCAGCGACCATCTCCAGCCCGTTCTGGTAGCGATCGTCCGGGTGTTTGGCCAGCGCCTTGTCGATGATGACCTGGAACGGGCTGATTTCACCCGGCAGGCCGGGCACCGGTTCGCTCAGCAGCAGTTCCCGGTGCTCGGCGCGGGTCTTCCCGCGAATCGGCACCTTGCCGGTGAGCATCTCGTAGAAGATCACGCCCAGGCTGTACAGGTCCGAGCGGCCGTCGACGGGATCGCCCCAGGCCTGCTCGGGGCTCATGTAACTGAGGGTGCCGATCATCATGGGCCCGGCGGTGAGTTCCTCGACGTTGGGATCGCGCTTCTCGATTTCCTTGGCGATACCGAAATCACACAGCACCGGCGCGAGGTCGGAGCGCATCAGGACGTTCTCGGGCTTGAGATCCCGGTGGACGAAATTCCTGGTCGCCAGGTACTGCAGGGCGCGGGCGATCTCCCGCGTCACCTGTATGGCTTCGGCCAGCGACATGCCCTTGCGCATTTCGTCGCGAAGGTTGCCGCCGGCGAGGTACTCCATGGTCAGGTAATGCAGTTCGCCCACCTGCCCGCCGTCGCGTATGCGCACGATATTCGGGTGATCGAGTTGCGCGGCGATGCGCGCCTCGCGCAGGAATCGTTCGGCGTAGGTCGGGTCCGTGTTCAGGTCCGGCGCCATGACCTTCACCGCGACCTTGGTTTTGAGGAACGTATGGTCCGCAAGGAAAATGTGCGCCATGCCACCGGCGCCGAGCCGCTTTATGATCTGGTGCTGTGGAATGTCAGGAAATTCCATGGGACCACTGCTTGTAGAGGGCTGCGGGTGACGTTGCTCTTGTCCGGGCTCGGTTTTGCGTTTGCGGGCAATCCGCCCGGCCTGTTTTAACTATAACAGTTTTCCCAAAAAACAAGAAGTTAGGTTGGGTTTCTGCGGGAGATTCGGGTAAGTGCACGGGTGCGCGGGATGACCTGGAGAGTGCCGCGACAGCCTGTACCACGGTCATGCAAGGAGCAGCGCCGCAACGAGCGCCAGTCCGGCCAGCACCAGCACCGTCGCGGCCAGGGGTAGCCGGCTGTGGCGCGGTGTGCCGGCCGGTGAATGCGGTGGCCCGCGATTCGCCGTCGACGGCGCTGGGATGCCCTCGACCTCGGGCCCGGCCGATATGCCGGTGACTTCGTCTGTCGCCTGGGTATCGCCTGCAGGGCCCGCGAGGGCTGCATCGCGATCGTCGGTGTCCGGGTCGTAGACCCATACTGCGGATTCTGCGCTGCTTGTGCCCGCGCCGCCATTGTCCCGGTCGTTACGCCGGATCAATACCGCAGTGCTGTTATCCTTGCCGCCGTGCTCGATAGACTGCTCGACCAAGCGCTCGCAGGACTCCGGCGCCGCCGCCGGGCGGCCGAGCACCAGCGCCAGCCGCCTGGCATCCATGGTGTCCGATACGCCGTCGCTGCACAGTAGCAGGGCGCCTCCCGGGTGCAGTTGCCCGCGGTTGCTGCCTATCTCGAGTTCATCGTCGTCGTTCAGGCCGACGGCCTGCAGGATCACGTGCCTGCGCGGGTGGGAGCGCGCCTCCTCGCGGGTGATGATGCCCCTGGCCAGCTGCGCCTCCACGTAGGAGTGATCGCGTGTGACCAGGCTGAGCTGCGTGTGCCACAGGTAGGCGCGACTATCCCCTACCCACGCCAGCTCATAGTCCTGTCCGCGCAGCAGCAGTGCGACCACGGTAGAGGCCATGCCCCTCTTGCCACGGCCTGCGGAAACGGCACTGAACACCTCCCGGTTCGCGCTGAGGATGGCCTCCTCCAGTGTCTGGCCCGCCGCGACCTCGCGCTGCAGTGTCTCGCAGGTAATCTGGCTCGCGACTTCCCCCCCCGCGTGACCACCGACGCCGTCGGCCACGATGACGAGGCCCAGCTCACGGTCCACCAGGTAGCAGTCCTCATTGTGGTGCCGCGGCCCGGCAGATGAGTGCGCGCCGATCTCAAAATGCTGAGGATCCATCCGTTGCTTCACGGTGCTGTTTTACACTTCCTCATGGACGTCGACTGCGAGTCCCGCTGCCGATGTGCCGTGCTGTACACCTGCAATGCGCTCCCGCCGTGTTGTTGTAACCCGCGCGCCTCGGCAAAGGCAACCGGTAAATAGCGAAAGCGGGGGAAATCCGTGGCGAGGCCGGGTGCGGCCGGAATGCGCGGGCCGGCGGTTGGATGGCGCGCTAGAAGGTCTTCTCGCTGCCGCCCGAGTTTGCGCGCACGCTCAGTTCACCGCGCAGCAGCTCGATCAGGGCGAGGCTGTCCTCCCTGCCGAGGAACTCACCGAGCGAAACCCTGTCGCTGCGGTCGTGCAGCGTTATCTCCGGGCTGTCCCCGGCACGGCTCTGGTCGACGATACTGAGACCGGCCGCATCACGCGCAAAGCGCCACCTGTGCAGGGGCGAGTGGTAGCCCTTGTCGACGGTCACGGTGTTGCCGTTGAGGGTGATGACATGGCGATAGTGCAATTTGCGGTTGACCAGGTAAAGCGCGACACCCAGCGCGGTCAGCTCGAGGCTGGCCAGGGGCAGGATGGGCCACGCACCCGCCAGGCTGAACATGATCGCCGCGCCGAGGGAGGGCACCGCCAGCGCTGCCAGCACCAGCATGTTGTTGCGCCAGGAAGAAGAGTGGTCGGGTTGCGCCACTATCGTCAACTGCGCGCCGGTTCTGGAGCTCGTCAGCACAGCCCACCTATACGCCGTTGTTATAGGACAGAGTCTAGTTAATTTTGCCGCGCTCGCCTACTCTAGCGACAGCTGAGGGCGACGGAGGTGTGGCGATTGTCTGTGCAATACCTGGCTGAAGCGGGCGACCTGGGTCGCGGCGAACTGGTCGTGGTCGACTGCCGCTTCTCGCTGGCGGATCCGGAGGCGGGCAGGGCGGCCTACGCCGGCGGCCATATCCCCGGGGCTTACTACCTCCACCTTGAACAGGACCTGTCGGGCCCTGTCGCGCTGCACGGCGGACGCCACCCCCTGCCGCACCCCGCAGAGTTCGCCGCCCGCCTGGCCGCCATCGGTATCGACAGGGAGACGGCCGTGGTGGCCTACGACGACGCGCGCTTCGCCTTCGCCGCCAGGCTCTGGTGGTTGATGGACAGTCTCGGTTACCGCCCGCCGCTGTTGCTCAACGGCGGCTACCAGGCGTGGCTGGACGCCGGCGGCGAGGTCAGTACGCAGATACCCGCTGCGCGCCCCTGCGACGTCCCCGCGGTGGGCAGCTTTCGCGGAGCCTGTGATATCGCCGGCCTGCGGGATGCACAGGCCAGGGGTGCGCTGGTAGTGGATTCCCGGGAGGAGGCGCGCTACCGCGGCGTCGAGGAACCCATCGATCCGGTCGCGGGCCACATACCGGGCGCGATCAACCGGGCGTGGCAGGGGGTCACCAATGACGCCGGTGCCTGCCGCGACCGGGAGGGATTGCGCGCTCACTGGGGCGATGCGCTGGATGCGCCGGAACTGGTGGTCTATTGCGGCTCCGGCGTGACTGCCTGCGTCAACCTGTTTACGCTGCGCCTGCTGGGTCGCGACGACGCGATACTGTACGCCGGCAGCTGGAGCGACTGGTGCTCGCACCTTGACTGAACTCGCGCGGGGAGGAGGCCGGGTATGAAGAAGTTGAAGAACGAGGCGGAACTGGTGGTTCACGCGCTGAAAGTGGGAGAGACCTACGCGCGCAAGCGCGGTGTGGGCAAGTTCGAGGCGACCGATTCCGCCAAGGAGAAGATCACGTACCTGTACCGGCTGCTGGTGCATGACAAGCTGATCCAGCCGCTGGCGAAAGGCCAGGAAAACGAGCCCAACATGAAGCACAAGCTGGCCCTGTGGATGTCGCGCCAGTTGCCCGAGGATCACCCGCTGCTCAAGTGAGCGCCGAATGGCTGGCGACCCGCCGGCGGACGCCGGCATTCAGAAGTCCGGACGAGACTCCCCGACCAGCCAGCGCCCCGTGCGCGGGTGCTTGAAGGCGAGTCGCGTGGCGTGCAGCAACAGCCGCGGGGCCATGGCCAGCGCCTCGTCGTCGGCGTACAGGTCGCAGCCGAGGATCGGGTGCCCCAGTTCGCGCAGGTGAATGCGCAACTGGTGTGAGCGGCCCGTGACGGGCTTGAGCAGCAGGCGGGTGCGATCGGCCTGGCGCTCCAGCACTTCAAAAAGCGTGAGGGCGTCCTTGCCGCGTTCATGGCATATTTTCTGGCGCGGTCGGTTGACCCAGTCCGGGGCGATCGGCAGGTCGATCTCGCCCCGGTCCTGCGCCACCACGCCGCGGACGACGGCGTGGTAGGCCTTCTCCACCCGGCGTTGCTGGAACTGGCGGCTGATGTGCGCATGGCATTCTCGGTGCAGCGGGATGACCATGATGCCCGAGGTGTCCAGGTCCAGGCGGTGCACGATGCTGGCTCCCGGGTAGTCATGCTGCAGCCGGGTGATCAGGCTGTCCCTGTTCAGGGGGTGGCGCCCGGGGATGGTCAACAGCAGGTGCGGCTTGCGTACCAGCAGCAGGTCCTCGTCCGCGTAGAGCAATTCGATC
>JAWVYG010000133.1:0-6642 GCA_033722815.1 Halioglobus sp. | reverse complement strand
GACGAGATCGTGCAGTGCATGGACGAACTGCGCCACGCCGGCGTCGATATCCTCACACTTGGCCAGTACCTGCAGCCTACCGCGCACCATTACCCGATCGACCGCTACGTGACGCCGGAAGAATTCGAGCGCTACCGCGAACTGGGTCTGGAGCGGGGCTTCATGGAGGTGGTGTCCGGCGTGTTCGTGCGGTCCAGCTACCGCGCGGAGCAGGTGCTGCAGAAGAATAACGTCGGCCTGTCCTGACCGGCGTCCCCAGGATTTGCGACTGCTGCAGCAGCTGAGCGCCCGACCCGTCGGCGGTGTCCGCATGGACAACGTTCGCGTGCTGCGCCTCGATCGAACGGGCGGACCTGCGCCCGGTAACAAGTCCTTCAAGCTGGCTCCCTACCTGGAGCGGGCGCGACAGCGCGGAGTGCAACGCCTGGTCTCCTTCGGCGGCGCCTGGTCCAACCACTTGCATGCCCTGGCGGCCACCGGTGCCGCCGCGGGCTTTGACACCGTGGGTATCGTCAGGTGCAGCGCCGCCGAGGCCGATACGCCCATGCTGGCGGACGCGATGGCGCTCGGTATGCAGATCGTCCCGGTTGGCAGGCAGGCGTACCGGCGCCGCAACGAGGCAGCCTACCTGGAGTCGATCGAGGCGCGGTTTGCACCGTGCCTGCTGGTACCCGAGGGCGGCGCCTCCGCCGCCGCGGCCGCGGGCTGTGCCGGCATCGCGCGACTGGTTGCGCAGCAGGCGCCGCAGGTTCGCCAGGTGGTGCTCGCGGTGGGAACCGGCACCACCCTGGCAGGCGTCGCCGCCGCACTGGACGCGCGTCGTCATGTGCTGGGTGTGTCGGCGTTGAAGGGAGCGCACGACCTCGACGACAGGGTGCGCGGCCTGCTGCATGCGCTGTTGCCGCAGCCTGCAGCGTCGTCCCGCGCACGCTGGTCGATCAGCCACGACTTCCACTGTGGTGGCTTCGCCCGCAGTAGCGCCGGGTTGCGCGAGTTCATACTGGAGTTCGAGGCCGTGCAGGGCATTCCGCTGGACCCCGTGTATACGGCGAAGGCGATGTATGCGGTGCAGCAGTTATTGGCCCGCGGTCTGCTTGAGCACACGCAGCCGCTGCTGGTGCTGCATACCGGCGGCCTGCAGGGCAGGCGCGGCTTTCCCTGGCTGGCCCCGCCGGGCTGCGGCCCTAGCGGAAGTGGTGCGTGACGGTGGCGTAGACACCCCTGGGCTGGCCGACGAAGTAGCGGTAGTTGCCGAAGCCGAAATCCGCACGCTCAGCGTAGTCCACATCCAGCAGGTTGGTGACGCGCAGGGCCGCGGACCAGCGCGGTGACAGCGCGCTGCTCACCCTGGCGTTGAACAGGGAGTGGCCCTCGTAGCGGTGCTCGTTGTCCGGCTCCAGGTAATATTCGTCGAGGTATACCCACTCCAGTTCGGCGCTGCCATCGCGCCCGGTGAGCGCCGAGAGATCCCGGCCCAGTCGGGCACTGCCGAACAGCTGCGGCGCGGTGTCGATATCGTTGCCCTCGATGTCGCCGCTTGCGCCCAGCAGGTTGATGGCGCTGGCGTAGGTATGGCTCGCCGCGCTGGCGTCCACCCCAAGTGACCAGCCGCCGCCTAGGGCGATGTCGAGGCTGAGCTCGGCGCCGTAGTGTTCGGTCTGCGCGCCGCTGATGTTCTGGCGGTCGGCGTCCTGGAAAATGACCTGGTCCTTCTCCATGTAGTACACCGAAAGCGTGAACCTGCCGCGCTGCGCCAGCGAACCGCGCAGGCCGATCTCTATGTTGTCGATTTCCTCGGCGTCCAGGTCGGCCGTGGCCTGGCCTTCCTGCAGCCGGTACAGTTCGGTGGCCTGCGGCGCGCGGAAACCGCGCGCCAGGCGCAGGTAGGCGACGAGGTCCGGGTTGAAGCTGTAGCTGGCACCAGCGTTCAGGGACCAGTTGTTGAAGTCGTCCTCGCGGTCGGCCGGGCGGAAGAAACGGCAGGCTTCGGCCCCCGGGGCACAGGCCGGGCCGTCCCCGGTGCGGTTGTCATAGTCGTAGTTGGTGTGTTCGAAGCGCACACCTGCCCCCAGTTCCCAGGGCGAATCCCACTGGCTGCGCACCTGGCTGTACAGGGCGGCCAGGGTCGCATCCACCTGGTAGTCGTAGTGCACGCCCTGCGGCTGGCGCTCGCTGAATGGCTCTTCCTGGAACTCGTACAGGGTGGCGTCGGTGTACTCGAGATCGACGCCGCTCACCCACCGCCACTGCGGCAGCTCGCTGTGCAGCGCGGCGCGCAGGCCGAAGCTGGTGTGCGCGTTTTCTTCCACCGGCTCCCACGGCAGGAAGTGCTGCAGGAATTCCATCTCGTTGTCGCGCACGTAGGGTGTGATGGTCACCGAGGTCTGTTCGTCCAGCGCCATGTCGAGCCTGCTGTACAGGCGCCAGGACCACGCGTCACGGTAGGCCTGCGGCTTGTCGTTGATCTTCTTCAGCTCGCTGCGCTTGTACGCCTCGAATCCTTCCTGCAGGAAGGCCGCCGTCTCCTGTTCCAGGTTGGCGCCGTCCAGGACCGTGCGCAGGCTCCATCGCTGGCCCTGGTAGTCGTGGCGCAGCGTGACCTTCTGCTGGTCGTAACCGGAGTCGTCCTTGTAACCGCCGTCACTGACACCGTTGATATTGATGCTGATGCCGTGGGCGCCATGGGTATTGGAGTAACGGTACTTGCCGCGATAGTAATCGTAGGGTCCCGCCTCGAGGGCGATGCTGTGATCGAGTTCCGTCGCGGGGGCGGCACTCAGGACGTTGATCACCCCGTGCATGGCGTTGGACCCGAACAGCGCGGTGGCCGGCCCCTTGATGACCTCGATGCCGCCGGCCTGCTCGACGTTGGCGTCGAACAACTGGTTGACGTTGCAGAATCCGGGTGCGCGCAGGCTGATGCCGTCCGCGGCGGTGTAGAAGGCGCCGCAGCTGCCCGGCCCGGTCAGGACCGGCGAGCGCAGTGCGACCAGGCTCTCCTGGCCGTTGTTGCGGCTGATCCAGGCGCCCGGCACGCGCTGCATGATCTCGTTGACATGTACGGCCTGGGTGATCGCGAGGTCATCGGAGCCCACGCTGGACCAGGCCAGTGGCAGTCGCTGGCCGTCCTCGACCACGCGGGTCGCCGTGACGATCATCTGCTCGACAACAGTGTCGTCGGCCCTGGCGATGCCCTGCGGCGCGATGCTGAGGCAGGCGGCTAGCAGCGCCCACGGGCCGATGGGTTGTCTGGTCCTGTGCACGGTGTGCATTGACTGGTCTCCGGTTTGCGGAAGCGCGATTGTAGCGGAACTGGGTGGCAGGCAGAAACTCGCCCCTGCCGGGGGAGCGTTGCCGGGCGCCCTAACCGGCAGCGATGATGTCGGGGTCGGTGCTGGCTGCGCTGGGACCGTGCTTGTTGCGCACCGCGTCGGCGATGCGGAACATCGGGATTTTCAGCATCTCGACCAGTTCCTCGCTGGCGCCGATGCGCTCCAGGGCCTTGTCCATGCACAGCAGCCACTGGTCGCGCTCGGCGGGGCCGATGTAGTAGGGCTCGTGGGGTTCTGTCATGCAGACCGTGCCGTACTTTTGCGCGTAGCGGGGCGGTCCGCCCATCCATCCGATCAGGTAAAGGGCCAGCTTCTCCTTCATGGGGGACAGGTCCTGTGCGTGCATGGCGCGGATACCGGCCGCCTCGGGCAGCGTGTCCATGATGTCGTAGAACGCGTCCGTCAGCTCCCGGATACCCTCCTCGCCGAGGATCTGGAACGGGGTTTGTGGCGTGTCGCCCATGTGCTGGCTGCCTGCTTTACCGTCGAAGTGGGTTATTCTACCTTCTGGGGGGCGAATTTGCCCGATCGTTGTCACGCTAGAGGGGACGTTGTGCCGGACATTGGGAACAGCTACGGCGGCGAGCGCCGCCGCTTCAGCCTGGCGCTGCTGGTACTGGCCAACCTGTTGCCGCTGGCAGGGGTGATACTGTTCGACTGGGACGTGGGCTACCTGATGGTGCTGTACTGGTCGGAGAACCTGGTGATCGGTTTCTACACGCTGCTGCGCATCATCCTCAGCAGCGGGCTGCAAAACCTGGTGCTGGGCCCCTTCTTCCTCGTTCACTACGGCGGTTTCTGCTTCGGTCACGGGGTGTTCATACAGGCGCTGTTGTTCCAGGATGCGCCCGTGCCTGACGTGGTCAGCCACTGGCCCTTCGCGCTGGCGCTGGGGGCGCTGTTCGCCAGCCACGGCGCCTCGTTCGTGGTCAATTTCCTGCGCGGCGGCGAGCGCGAGCGACTGACGGCGAGGGAGCACATGTCGGCGCCCTATGGCCGCATCGTCATCCTGCACGTGGCAATCCTGGTCGGCGGGGTGGGAGTCAGTGCGCTGGGGCAGCCCGTGTTCATGTTGCTGGCGCTGGTGGTGCTGAAAATTGTCATCGACATCAAGCTGCACCAGCGCGAACACGACAAGGTTGCCGGGCGTTCACCGGCTGCGGTAGAAGATACCGGCGCGGCGGCTGGGCAGTGAATCCCAACCTCTGTTAGAATTCTGGGCCCGCGGCAGGTATTCCGCCTCGTCGTGATTCACAATTGCTCGATCTGTTTACAGGACACACGCTATGAGTCTTGCCGACAAGGTATTGGCCGTTAATGATGACCTTCCCATCCGGACCGGCGACGCCGTGCACAGTGGTAAGGTGCGCTCGGTCTACTGGCTGACTGCACAGGACAGCGCCCGCCTGGTCGCCGAGCGCGGCTACCCTGTGGCGGCGGATGCGCCACTGGCCATCATGGTGATCTCGGACCGCATTTCCGCCTTCGACTGCATCTGGCACGGGGAGGGCGATATGCGCGGCGTACCGGGCAAGGGTGCCGCGTTGAATGCCATTTCCAACCACTGGTTCAGGCTCTTCCGCGAGCGCGGCCTGGCGGACAGCCACATCCTGGAGATCCCGCACCCGCTGGTGTGGGTGGTGCAGAAGGCGCGCCCGGTCATGATCGAGGCGATCGCCCGCCAGTACATCACCGGTTCCATGTGGCGCAGCTACGACAAGGGTGAGCGGGAGTTCTGCGGTATCGAGATACCCGACGGGTTGCAGCGCGACCAGAAGCTGCCCGAACTGCTCATCACGCCCTCCACGAAGGGCATCCTCACCGGCATACCCGGGGTACCGGAAGCGGATGACGTGAACATTACCCGGGCCGATATCGACGCCAATTACGCCGCATTCAACTTCGCTTCGCCGGACGACGTGGACCGCTACGAGGTGCTGCTGCGCGAGGGGTTCGACGTTATCAGCGCGGAACTGGCGAAGCTCGACCAGGTGTTCGTCGATACCAAATTCGAGTTTGGCTATGTCACCGATGCCGACGGCAACGACAAGCTGATCTACATGGACGAGGTCGGCACGCCGGACTCCTCGCGCATCTGGGACGGCCCGGCGCTGCGCGAGGGCAAGGTGGTGGAAAACTCCAAGGAGGGCTTCCGCCAGCTGCTGCTGCAGCACTTCCCGGACCCGGATATCCTGCTCAACAAGGATCGTATGCCGGAGCGCCAGGCGCTGGCGCGCGACAACGCGCTGCCGACCGACGTGCTCATGGCCGTATCGGACACCTACGTGGGCATCGCCGAGAAGATCACGGGCGAGAAGCTCAACGTTACGGATAACCCGAAAGCCGAAATCATCGACGTCCTGGGCGGCGACTTCGCCCTGATCGACTGAGGGGCATTTGCTCTCGGATCCCGCTTTCTACCTGGTCAGCATCCCGGGCGTGATGCTGTACGCCATCGCCAAGGGCGGCTTTGGCGGGCCGATACCGGTGCTGTCCGTCCCGCTGATGGCCCTGGTGATGCCTCCGACCCAGGCTGCCGCGATCCTGTTGCCCATCCTGGTTGTGATGGATGCGCTGGTGGTGCGCGCCTACTGGGGCGTGTTCGATCGACGCGCGCTGCAACTACTGCTGCCGGGTGCACTCGTCGGCATCGCGGTAGGCTACCTGTTCGCCGACGCCATGAACGAACATTACATGCGCATCCTGATCGGCGTCCTGTCGCTGGCGTTCGGTGCCTTTACGCTGTTGTCGCCGGGCAGTGGCGGCGCCCGTGAGCACAGCCTGGGTGGCGGCACGCTGTTCGGCACCCTCGCGGGATTCACCAGTTTCAGCATCCATGCCGGCGGACCGCCCCTGACCATGTACCTGATGCCGAAGCAGCTGTCGCCGGTGCTGTTTGCGGGCACCGCGGGGATATTCTTCGCCGTGGTCAACGTGGTGAAACTCTTTCCCTATTACCTGCTTGGCCAGTTTTCGTCCGACAACCTGGTGTACTCACTGGTGCTGGTGCCCCTGGCGCCCATTGGCGTCAAGCTGGGCCACTACCTGGTACGGCGCTCCGAGCCGACCTTTTACTACCGCGTCATCAGCTTCTTTCTCATCGTACTTGGCGTGAAGCTGCTGTGGGATGGCGTGACCGGTCTTTAGTGCGCTGCAGGATCTTACGTACCTGACGGTATTACCCTGTGGCCTTTTAGTCAGCTTCACAGCAGCGCTGCGGGGCGAAGTGGCGGCAGGGGGAGGAAATTGGCCGGCCCCGGCCCGGCGCCCCCACGCCCCCCCGCGCGGCCAGGATCGAAACAGGGAAAGG
>JAWVYG010000132.1:0-6646 GCA_033722815.1 Halioglobus sp. | reverse complement strand
GGACGAGAGCTTCGATGACGACCAGGTAACGGGCACCATCAAGCTCAGCTGGTTCGCCAACAACGACACCATGTTTTATGCCTCCTACGGTACTGGCTATAAGTCCGGCGGCACCAATGCCGACCGCATCCCGGCCGATGTGGATGTGCTGTTTGATGCAGAGACCTCGGAGTCTATCGAAGTCGGTATGAAGTCCGAATTCCCCGAGCAGGCGCTACGCCTGAACGTCGCGCTGCACAAGACCGACACCGACGACCTGCAGACGATCTCGTTCCAGGGCGGCGGTTTCGCGCTGATCAACGCCGGTACGGCGGAAACCTATGGCGGGGAGATAGACCTGTCCTGGCTGCCCGGGGAGGCCACCACGATAACCGTCGGCTACGCCTACAACCACGGCGAGTACGCGGACTTCGAGGAGGGCCCCTGCTGGACCAGCCGTCCATTCCACACCCAGATGCCCGACCCGGACCTGCTGCCCAGCGGTTTCTGCGACCGCAGCGGCGGTGATCTCTCGGGTAACCCCGAGAACGTCGTTGTGCTCTCCGGCAACCAGGGTTTCGAGTTGTCCGACGGGCTGACCGGGTTCGTCTACGGTGAGTACATCTACACCGACGAGCGGATGACCGACGTCAACCAGGACCCGGACAAGTACGATGGTGCCTATGAACTGGTCAACCTGCGTGCCGGGCTGATCTACGAGCCCTGGAACACCGAGCTGACCCTGTGGGGACGCAACGTATTCGACGAGGACGCGACCAACACCATCGCCGACGCCCCCGGGCAGACCGGCAGGCTGACCGCCTACTACCAGGAGCGCGCGACCTGGGGCCTGACGCTGCGCAAGAGCTTCTTCTAGCGTCGTTGCGCCGCCTGGCTTCAGTTCTCTGGCTGGTGCCCGGGTCGCGGCAGGTGGGCGCCGCACATGCGGCAGTAGTGTGCCTGCGGGTTCTGCTCCACCGCCGCGCAGGTCGTGCAGTTGCGCGAGTTTTCCCGCTCGCGCAGTTCCCGCTCGCGCTGTGACGACGTCAGTTCCGCGGTAATGATACCGGTGGGCACGGCGATGACCGCGTAGCCGATCAGCATGCCGACCGAGGAAATGGCGCGCCCCGTCGCCGTCAGTGGCACGATGTCGCCGTAGCCCACCGTCGTGATGGTCACGATCGCCCAGTAGATGCTCATGGGAATGCTGTCGAAACCGTGCGCCGGCCCTTCCACCACGTACATCAGGCAGCCGAAGATCGTGGTCAGGACCATCACCAGGGCGAAGAAGACGAAGATCTTGCGCGCAGATCGGCGCAGCGCCGCCGCCAGGTGGTTGGCCTCCTGCAGGTAGGCGAGCATGCGCAGGACGCGGAAGATGCGCAGGATGCGCAGCAGGCGAATGACCAGCAGCGGCGCGGTCTGGGGCACCAGCAGCGACAGGTAGGTGGGCAGCAGGGCGAGCAGGTCGACGATGCCGTAGGCGCTGAGCATGTAGCCGCGGCGGTTTGGCGCGCACCACACGCGCACCGCGTATTCCACGGTGAACATGATCGTGAAAACCCACTCCAGCTGCAGGAACAGCACGCCGTGGGAGGCGTGCAGCTCCTCTATGGAATCCAGCATCACCACCAGCACGCTGATCGAGATGACCGTGAGCAGGCTGATGTCGAACCACTTGCCGGCACGCGTCTCGGTGCCGAAGATAATGTCGTAGAAGGTCTCTTGCAGTGCGCTTTGTTGTCGCAGTGACATGGGTGATGCGGCCCGTCAGTGGAGGATGGCGTCCATGACAACTATATTAAACCGAATTCCCGAAGTACATCCGCCAGTTGGCAGGGAGGGTGCGCGCCGATGACTTACCCCATCTACCAGGTAGATGCCTTCACAGACAGGCTGTTTCGCGGCAACCCGGCCGCGGTCATGCCGCTGGACGAATGGCTGGATGACAGCCTGCTGCAGGCGCTTGCCCAGGAGAACAACCTCTCCGAGACCGCGTTCATGGTACAGCGGGACGACGCCTGGGATCTGCGCTGGTTCACGCCGGCCGTTGAGGTGGACCTGTGCGGGCATGCGACGCTGGCCGCGGCGCACGTGCTGTATGAGCACCTCGGTTGCAGCGATGATGCCGTGGTCTTTCACACCCGCGGCGGCGAGTTGCGTGTCACCCGCGAAGACGGCGCCCTCACACTGGATTTTCCGCGGCGGGAATTGCACGCCAGCAGCGTCGACGTGAAGGTCTGCGATGCGCTGGGTGCCGTGGCGAGCGAAGCGTTGCTCGGTCCCGACGGCAGCGGGCCGCTGCTGTGTGTCTACGAGTTCGAAAGCGATATCGCTGCATTGCAGCCGGATTTTCCTGCGCTGATGGCAGCGACGGCGCACAACGTCATCGTGACCGCACCGGGAGACGACTGCGATGTCGTGTCGCGTTTCTTCGCTCCCGCCGTCGGGGTCGACGAAGATCCCGTTACCGGTTCGGCCCATTGCAGCCTGGTTCCCTACTGGGCCGCTCGCCTGGGGCGTGCTGAGCTGGCTTGCCGGCAGATTTCACCCCGCGGCGGTGAACTGCGCTGCGCCATCAAGGGCGACCGGGTCTTCATGGCAGGTAGCGCGATCACGTTCATGACGGGAGAGGTGGCGGCGCTCGTGTAGGTGGGACGGTGCGCCGGCAGTGCAGTGGCGAATGGCGCCCGGGGTCACCCCAGGTGTCCCACCACGTCGACCATCGCGCCGGTCAATGAGGCCACGTCTTCGCTGGCCATGATAAACGGCGGCATCACGTAGACCAGCTTGCCGAAGGGTCTTACCCATACCCCCCGTTCCACGAACATGGGTTGTACCTGGTGCATGTCGACGGCTTCGTACAGCTCGATCACACCGATCGCACCCAGGCAGCGCACCTGCGCCACGGCGGGCAGGTCGCGTGCGGGTGCGAGCCCCGTCTCCAGTTCGTCCTGCAGGCGGCCCACGCTGCGCTGCCAGGCCGTGGACAGGAGCAGCCGCACGCTGGCCAGCGCGGTGGCGCAGGCCAGTGGATTGGCCATGAAAGTCGGTCCGTGCATGAACGCGCCGGCCTCGCTCGCGCATACGCCCTCGGCAACGTCATCGCTGCACAGCGTAGCCGCCAGTGTCATGTAGCCACCCGTGAGGGCCTTGCCCAGGCACAGGATATCGGGGCAAACCTCCGCGTGCTCCAGGGCGAACAGTTTGCCGGTGCGGCCGAAACCCGTCGCAATTTCGTCGAAGATGAGCAGCACCTCGTGGCGCTCACAGAGCCGTTGCAGTGCCTGCAGGTAATCGGCGCTGTAAAAACGCATACCGCCGGCACCCTGCACCACGGGTTCGACGATGACGGCGGCGATACTGTCCGCGTTGTCGCGCAGTATCGCGTCCATGGCCTCGAGGTCCGACGCGTCGCAGGGTTCGCCGAAGGCGCGCTCGGGAGCGGGCGCAAAAAACTGCGTGGTGAGCGCATCGCCAAACAGGTGGTGCATGCCCGTCACCGGGTCACAGACAGACATGGCGGCGAAAGTATCGCCGTGATAGCCGTTGCGCAGTGCCACGAAGCGCTGTTTGGCCGGCTTGCCGCGGCCCTGCCAGTACTGCAGGGCCATTTTCAGCGCGACTTCCACGGCGACCGAGCCGGAATCGCTGAAGAAGACGCGCTGCAGCGGTTCCGGGGTCAGTTCGCACAGCAGGCTGGCAAGGTCTACCGCGGGTTCGTGCGTCAGGCCGCCGAACATCACGTGAGACATGTTTTGCAGCTGCGCCTGCACGGCGCGGTTGAGCACCGGGTGGTTGTAGCCGTGTATGGCGCACCACCAGGACGCCATGCCGTCGATGAGGGTTGTGCCGTCTGCGAGCTGCAGCCGGACACCGCTGGCGCCGGTGACAGGGTACATGGCGGGAGCGTCTATCGCGGAGGCGTACGGGTGCCACACCTGGCGCCTGTCGCGATCCTGGAGCTGTGTCCAGAGCGCCTCGTTCATCCGCGCTCCAGTTGCTCCAGGATGGCCGGGTAGACGATCTCCATCATGCGGCTCTGCGCAGCGGCAGTGGGATGAATGCCGTCTTCCTGCATCATGCCCGGGTCGATGGCGATGTCCTCGAGGATGAACGGACCCAGTACGCTGCCGGTCTCCTGCGCTACCTCGCCAAAGGTGGCGCGAAATGCGCGCGTGTAGCGCGCGCCGTAATTGGGGGGTATTTCCATCGGCAGCAGCATGACCGCGGCGCCGCTCTGTTGCGCGGCACTCACGATGTCGAGCAGGTTGCGGCGAAACTGGCCGATGGGGTAGCCCCTGAGGCCGTCATTACCGCCCAGTTCGACGATCACAAGCGTGGGCGAGTGCCGCTCCAGCAGGGCGGGCAGCCGGCGCAGGCCGCCCGCCGTCGTATCGCCACTGATGCTGGCATTGACGACCGCCGCGTCGTGGCCGTTCGCCTCCAGGGCCTGGGCCAGCAGTGCTACCCAGCCCTGCTGTAACGACATGCCGTAGGCGGCGCTGATGCTGTCACCCAGTACGAGTAGTCTGTGCTCCCGCGCTGCGACGGGCAGCGCCTGGGACAGCAGCACGACGGCCAGCAGCAACAGGTATGGCAAACGTCCGGGGCTTCGGGGCAAGGTCACCGCAGGTATCTCCGCTAGCGCCCGCCGTTGCGCGGCGGGCAGACCGGCATACTGATTGGGTTCGAATGGGAAATCAAGTCACCGTGTAGGCGGCGTGCGCGGCGCGCCGAATCGGTGCCAGGCGCCCGTCAGCACGCCAATGGCGAGCGCCGCCACAAGCAGCATGACGCCGTTGAAGGCGAGGTGGCTGTGCTTGGCCAGGTCCGCGTAGCCATCGCCGAACAGCGCCACCGTGAAGGCCGACAGCGGATAAACGCCCAGGAACAACAGCAACGTGAACAACGCGATACCGGGACCGGCGCAGCGCGGTTGTCGCCACAAGCCGAGCAGGCCCCAGGCGACCGCGATGGCCGCCAGACAGCCCACCAGTATTGCCAGCGTCGCCGACGGCACGGCATCCAGCCAGGTGAACAGCGATACGACATGCTGCGCAGCGGCGCCGAACTCGACGTCGGCCACCTGGCCGAGATAGTCGGTAAATACCGGGCGCAGGTGCGGATCGGCATTGACCAACAGGTTGCGGAATGCGGCCGGATCGATCAGCGGCAATGCCAGCAGTCGCAGCCTGTTCGCCTCGAATACTTCGGGGCAGGGCAGTGCGGACCTGTCCAGCTGCTCCGAGTACCAGGACAGCCCGGCGTGATCGCCGCAGGACCGCTCCAGCCCCAGCGCCTGTGCGAGGCCGTGTGGGTCTCGGGCGCTCGGCAGCACGGTGTACAGGTAGGTATTGATGGCATTGGCCTTGCGCACGGCATGGTTGCGTTCGTGGTCCAGCCACTGCGCCTGCAGGGCCAATACGAGCACCCCCGCCAGTGCTGCGGCGAGCAGCGGTCGCCACAGGGGGCGCCAGCCCAGCGCCAGCGCCGCCGGCAGCATGCAGGCGAATGCCAGCGCGGGCGCGTAGAGGTGCTGGGCTTTGGACAGTCCCCAGAAGGCCAGCGCAAGGAAAAGGGTTGCAGCAGCGGCGTTCGAGGCGGGCCTGGCGAGGGCCAGCAACAGGGCCGGCAGTGACAGGAACAGGCCCAGCGTCGCCGACCATTCGGTGTAGAAGGTCGGCAGGTACAGCGCGTTGAACGGGTCGGGCAACAGCAGCAGGGCGACAAACGCAGCGACGAGCGACAGCGCGGGCGACGCAGCGTACAGCGCGGCGAGCAGCAGGCTGAGGAGCATGACGGACAAAGCCGCCCGCAGGAGCGCCAGTTCGCGGATTGAGAATGTCTCCCCCTCCGCCTGCAGCGCGGCAAAGACAGAGGTAAACAGCATCTCGGAGGATGGGAAGCAGCTGGCGTACTTCAGCCTCACCGCCTTCTCGTAGCGCTCGATGGGGCGTGACGGGCTCTGCAGGCCGGGTGGAAACTTTTCATCGACCGGCCAAATCTGATGACACGCCTGCAGCCGTATCATATCGTAGTTGTTGGCATAGCCGAGGAGTGGCTCGTGCGCGACGAACAGGTACATGCGCGCGCCGGTGAGCAGCAGCAGTATGGCGAGCAGCGCCGGGCACCAGTGCCTGGCGCGGCCCGGTCGGGAAGCCGGCACAGTCTACCGCGTCCTCGTGCGTTGGCCGCGTCGACGCTCCGAACGGGCGTAGGCTGGTCGACTGGCGATTACGAAAGAAGAGGAAGGCGGCTGTAGCGCGGTAGCGGGTAGCCCGGAACTGGAAACCATGATCAAGACGGAAAATCTCTGCAAGTGCGTGCCGATGGCCGGGGAGGAGCTGGAGATACTGAAAGGGATCACGCTGGAAATCAAGTCGGGCGAGACGGCCGCTGTCGTCGGCGCCTCCGGGTCCGGTAAATCGACGCTGCTGGGCCTGCTGGCGGGCCTCGATGAGGCGAGCAGTGGGCGCGTTGTCATAGACGGTACGGACATCACCGCCCTGGACGAGGATGGTCGCGCCGAGTTCCGCGCCCGGCGGGTCGGATTCGTATTCCAGTCGTTCCAGCTGCTGCCCGCGCTGACCGCGCTGGAAAACGTCATGCTCCCGCTGGAGCTCAGCGGCAGGAGGGACTGCCTGGAGGCCGCCAGTGACTACCT
>JAWVYG010000131.1:0-6693 GCA_033722815.1 Halioglobus sp. | reverse complement strand
GCTGCGCCAGCGCGAAACCGATACCACCGGCACTCCCGGTAATAACGACGACTTTATCCCTGTAGTTCTCCATGCAACCTCCCTTGCCGTGGCGCGCGTCAGTCAGTCTTATTTTTAAAGCGCCGGGACATACCGAGCAACGCTTTCACGGCTGCGCGTGTTTCCCGGCGCCACAGCGCGACGTCGATTGCGCAGCGTGCACGTGCGGCCAACACCTTCGACCTCGTACGGCTGTTTGCCGCCGGGGCAACGGCCAAGCTTAGTCGCGGCGGAAAAGATGCGCCAGCGGCCGGATCCCTGTCGGCAGGAATTATCCGCCGCGGGCATGGTCTATCATAAAGGCGTCAACGACCGTGAGTTACCGATGAGAAAACTGTTTGTCTGGCTCCTTGCAGCCGGCCTGCTGAGCGCCTGCGCCACGAGCCCCACCGGCCGCAGCCAGTTCATGCTGATATCGCCCGAGTCCGCTATCGTGGAATCGGAAAAAGCCTATATCAACACCGTCAAACAGCTGGACAGCCAGGACAAGCTCGCCGACGACCCGCTGCTGGCCGATCGCGTCGCACGCATCACCGGCCGCCTGGTGAGCGTCGCCGTGGCCGAGTACCCGCGCACGGCGGACTGGCAGTGGAGCGTCGCCATCATCGACGATCCGAAAACGATCAATGCGTGGTGCATGGCCGGGGGGCGCATGGCGGTGTACACAGGCCTGTTCGAAAAACTCGATCTGACGGACGACGAGTTCGCCCACATCATGGGTCACGAGATAGCGCACGCGCTGGCCAACCATACCGCCGAGCGCATGTCCCGCGCCATGGCGACCAACATCGGTATCGTGTCCGTGGCCATACTCACCGACTCCAACCTCGCCGGGCTCGGCGCGGCGGCGGCCGCCACCCTGGCGCTGGAACTGCCCAACAGCCGCACCGCGGAGTCGGAGGCGGACGAGCTGGGCATGCAGCTGGCCGTGCGCGCCGGTTACAGCCCCGACGCCGCCGTCACACTGTGGCAGAAAATGGGCGCCGAGGGTGGCGACGGCCCGCCGCAGTTTCTCTCGACGCACCCCGCACCGGGCAACCGCGAGGCGGCGCTGGCGGAGATGGCGCCGCGGGCGCGCCAGCTCAACCCGACCGGGACCAGGGCCGCGGTGCACCCGGTGCGCATCGAGACCGGGGACACCGCCGGCTGATGGCCGTCATTGATCACCTCATCCTCAAGGTGAACGACCTGCCGGCGAGCATCGCCTTCTACACCGACATCATGGGCTTCAGCGACAGGGGCAGCGACGGCCCCTTCCAGGTGCTACAGGTGTCGCCGGACTTCCAGCTGCGGCTGGCGCCCTGGGGCACAGCGGGATTCGATCACTACGCCTTCGCCGTGAGCGCCGCCGAGTTCGACGAGATCTACCGGCGCGTGCGAGAGGCCGGCCTGGATTACGGCCCGGGCTTCGACTCGGTGGGCGAGAACAGCGGACCGGGCACCGAGGTCGGCGCCCGCGGCGAGGCCCCTGCCCTATACTTCACCGATCCGAACCGGCACCTGATCGAGATTCGCACCTACGAAAGAACAGCGGGGTAGCACGCTATGAGCATACTCGGGATCGTCGCAGCCGCTGCGGCGGGCATGGCCCTGGGGGCGCTGTGGTACGCGCCCCTTATGTTCGGCAGGGCCTGGATGTCAGCCATCGGCAAGACCGAGGACCAGCTCGGCTCCGCTACCGGCCCCATGCTCGGCAGCGTCGCCGCCTGCCTGGCCACCGCCATCGCGCTGGCCTGGCTGCTGGCGGCCGCGGGCGTCACCACAATCGCGGGTGGCGTGGGGCTCGGTGCGGTGATCGGGCTGGGAGTGGTATTCCCCGCCCTGTTGTCGGACAACCTGTTCTGCGGCTGGGGCGCGCAGCTGCTGCTGATCCAGTCCGGCTACCGCGTCACCTGCATAGTGGTGATGTGCGCGATCCTGGCGGCGCTCTGAGCCGCTGCGCGACCGGCGCTGCGTCAGCCGCAGTAACCCAGGTCTTCCCCCCGCGCCCAGGTGGCGTGAAAGCCGGAGGGAATCCGCTGCGGCATACGCACCCGGGCCACGGGGCCGCACGTGATATCGGTGGCATCGAATACGAGCGTGTGTGACTGCCAGTTGCTGCTGTCGGTCACGATCGTTATCACGTAACCGTCGTCTTCGCCGCCGGAGCGGCCCGCGCCCGGCCTGGGTGCAAACACCGCCTCGCTGCCGAACACGCCGTCGCCGTAATCCCACTGGGTACGCTGCCCGCTGTCGTTGTCGTACTTCACCAGCCCGGTAAAACGCAGCGTGTGGCCACCCTCGTGCAATAGCGGGATCCGCTGGTGGTAGGAATAGCGGCTCTTCACGCCGTGGAAGATCGGGTTGGACTTGTTGAACTCCGTGTTCAGGTCGTCGATGTCGCCCTCGCGCACCTCGCCCGTCTCCAGGTTGAAGCGCCAGCGGTACGCATTGGCCTCCAGGCGCATGTAGGCGAGCATGGAAGCGAGCTCACCCTCGCCCTCCCGGGCGTCGGGCATGGGATTGGTCGAGCGGCAGCCGTCCATCACCACCCAGTCGCCCTCCTCCCAGCAGTTGGTGACATGCAGGATGTAACAGGGCTCGCACTCGAACCAGCGCACATCCGCGCTGCCGCCGCGCCGCGGAATCAGGCCGAAGCGGGTCGGGATATCGCGGTGGAACGTAAGCACGCGGAACCTGTGCCGGCGCAGGATCTCCAGGTCGTGGAAGAACGGCAGGTCGTGCAGTATCGCGTAGTTTGTGGTGAAACCGATATCGTGCGGCAGGCGCGCGCCCGGCAGGTCGATGGGCACCTCGTGCAGCAGCTTGCCCCCCGGGTCCGCCACGCCGTAGGTCATGTAGGGCGGCTCGTCGCCGTAGTCGAAGAACAGCAGTTCCCCGGTCGCCCAGTCGACTTTCGAGTGGGCGGACATGCGCAGGTGGTCGCGTCCGCGCAGGTGGAAATGGCCCTTCGTCTGCAGGTTTTGCGCGTCCAGTCGGTAGGGGTGGCCGGCGTTGTACCACAGCGTCATCAGGTCGCCGGCGTACCAGAACAGGTCCGTGTTGGAGGTGTCCTTGATGCCGAACTGCGAGACGCTGTAATCGAACGGCCCCATCACGCCGGGCGACACCGAGCGGCCGTCGGCCAGTTCCTGCACCAGCGCCTCGGTCTGCACGTAGCGATTGCGGTAGCTCGCCATGCCGTCCCGGAAGTACACCCCGTGCACCATGCCGTCGCCGTCGAAGGGGTGGTGGCGGTGGGCCGGCGGGTGCACCGGGTTGGGGCCATTGCGGAAGTAGGCCCCGACGAGGTCCGCGGGCAGCTCGCCCTCCACGTCCAGGGCGTCCACCGTCATCTCGTTCAGCGTCGGGGCGTACACGCCGTGCAGGTAGGGGTTGTCGAGGTCGTAGATCCACCCGGGGGTGTCGTCGAAATGCGTCACCTGCCCGAGACAGCGTTCGGTGCAGGGGTACTCCCCGAGGGCCTGCGGCAATGCCATAGCGCTACTCCCGCGCGCCACTTCCGCAAAGGGGCGGCGCGATTAACTTCACATTTTAGTTCGTTTACGCAAGTTACTATATCTGCTGCCGCGCCCCTACACAAGCCGCTCGATCAGCAGCGCGCTGCCCGAGCCGCCGGCGCCGCTGGCGGCGACAATGCCGCGCTTCAGGCCGCGCCGCTCCAGCTCATCGAGCAGGGTCAGGGTCATGATCGCCCCGGTCGCGCCCATCGGGTGGCCGAGGGCGATCACGCCGCCGTTGACGTTGAGCCGGTCGGCTGCAATACCCAGGTCGCGCTGCGCGACGACCATGGTGGCGGCGAAGGCCTCGTGTATCTCGAACAGGTCGACGTCGTCGACGCCAAGACCCTGCTCGCGCAGCAGCCGCGCGGTCGCCGCGATGCAGCCGGTCAGCACCTGCAGCGGATCGTCCGACGCCACCGTGGCGGCCACCACCCGTGCGCGGGGCTCGATACCGAGCGTGTCGCCCAGCCCTTGCGAGCCCAGCAGCAGCAGCGCGGCGGCATCCGCCATGGCCGGTGAGTTGCCGGCGGTGTGGATATGCTCGATTGCCTCCAGGTGATCGTGGGCCGCCAGCTGTATGGCGTCCGCCCCGGCAACACCCAGCTGCGCGAAGGCGGCGGGCATGGCCGCGAGGCCCTGTGCGGTGGTGTCGGGGCGCACGCACTCGTCGCGCGCGACGGTCATTCCCTTGACCGGGTTGTCGATAGCGATCACCGACCTGAAGTAACCCTGCGCCTGCGCCGCCGCGGCGCGCTGCTGGCTCTGCAACGCCACCGCGTCCGCCTGCTCACGAGTGACACCGTTCAGGCTGGCAATCAGGTCCGCCCCGGAGCCCATCAGCAGCATGTGGCAGCGAGCGGCATAGGCGGGATCGGCGAATACGCTGGCCGCGTCGGACAGCATCGGCACCCGCGACATCATCTCGACGCCGCCGGCGACGACGGCCTGCTCCTGCCCGGACGCCACTTTCAGCGCGGCAAAATTGATCGCGTCGATACTGGACGAGCAGAAACGGTTGACTGTGATGCCGCCGACGCTGGCGGGCCAGCCGGCGTAAAGCGCGGAGGTCTTGGCGATGTTGCCGGCCTGCTCGCCGTGCTGGGTGACACAGCCGAGCACCACGTCCCCTATCAGCGCAGGGTCCAGCGCCGTGCGCGCCTGCAGTGCGTCGTACAGGCGGCGCAGCAGTTCGTGCGGCGTGAGGTCGTACAGGCCGCCGCTGTCCTTCGCCCTGCCCCGGGGCGTGCGGATCGCGTCGTACAGCCAGGCGTCGAGGGCCATCGCGATCAGGCGCCGACCCCGACCACGAAGCTGACGCAGGTGGTGGTACTGCCACCGACGTTGAAGGTGATCATGTTCTGCGCCCGTGGCAGCTGGTAACCCCCCGCCCGGCCCGTGACCTGGCGCGCGCAGTCCAGCAGCATGCGCACGCCGGTGGCGCCCACCGGGTGGCCGAGGCCGATCAGGCCGCCGCTGGCATTGATGGGAAAGTCGCCGTCGCGGGTAATGCGGCCGTCTTCCACCGCCTGCCAGCTCTGCCCCGGCGCGGTGAGGCCGGCATGGTCGATCGCCATGTACTCGGTCATGGAGAAGCAGTCGTGCGTTTCGAGGCCGTCGAGCTCGGACACCTGCGCGAAGCCCGCGCGCCGCGCGGCATCGAGCAGCGTGGCGGCGGCGTGTGGAAACACCAGCGGCGCGTCGGCACTCAACTGCAGCTTGCGCTGCAGCTCGATGGGCGCCGAGCGGTGGCCCCAGCCCTTGATGCGCGGAATGTCCGCGAGGGACAGCCCGTGTTTGGCCGCGTGCTCCCGCGCCGCCTTCTCGCCGGCAAGAATCACGCAGGCGGCGCCGTCGGTGATCTGGCCGCAGTCCTGCTTGCGCACGCGCCCCTCGATCACCGGGTTGAGATCGTCGTCGCAACTGAACGCGCCCTCGGGGAACTGCCAGCTGCGCGTCTGCGCGCGGTGGTTGTCCCGGGCATTGGCAAAGTTGATCTCGGCGATGCGGTTCAGGTGCTCCGAATCGATACCGTAGCGCCGGTCGTATTCATCCGTCAGCAGGTCGAACATGTGCGGCCAGGGAAAGTCGCAATCCGCGGGCAGCGCCTCGTGCCCCCACCAGGCTGCGGACCCGAGGTACTCCGCGCCAGTCTTGCCGTCGACATTGCGCATCAGTTCCAGCCCGAGCACGCAGGCGACGTCATAGTGCCCGGCCTCGATATCGCGCATCGCGGACAGCACGGCGATGGAACCGGAGGCGCAGGCCGCCTCGTGCCGCGAGGTGGGCAGGCTGGCCAGCTCGGGGTAGACCTGGCCGAAGAAGCCACCGAGCAGGCCCTGGCGCGTGAACAACTCGCCGACGAAGTTGCCGACGTGGCCCACCTCGATCTGCGCGGGCTCGATACCGGCGTTGTCCACCGCCTCGCGCAGCGCCTCGGCGAACATGTCGTAGATTTCCAGGCCCTCCCGCGCCCAGTTGCGCGCGAAGTCCGTCTGGCTGCCGCCGAGTACGTAGATATCTGTATGGTTCATGGGGGGTTCTCCTGTGAATTCGTCGGCCGCGCCGCCACCTCATCGACGAGGGTGAAGCGCTGCACCTTGCCCAGCGGGTTGCGCGGCAGCTGTTCGAACAGCTCGACGCGTTCGGGCAGCTTGAAACGGGCGAAACCACGCGCCAGCAGGTGCTCCTGCAGCGCCGCTACCGTCGGCGCCGCCGCGCCGGCCGCCGGCACCAGGCACGCGCAGATCTTTTCCCCGAGTCTCTCGTCGGCGTAGGCGCAGACGGCGGCCTCGCCGACCTGGGGATGTTCCTCGAGGGCAACGTCGATCTCCGCCGGGGAAATCTTCATGCCGCCCCGGTTGATGATGTCCTTGCAGCGCCCGACGATGCGGTAATAGTCGCCGGCGTCGCCGCAGATTTCCACCAGGTCGCCGCTGCGGAAGTAGCCATCGGCGGTGAACAAGTCGCTATTGTCGTGGTCGTGGTAGCCGTCGAACACCGTGGCGCCGCGGATCAACAGTTCGCCGCGCTCACCCGCGGCGCTGACCTCCACGCCGCTGGCCGGGTCCGCCACCTTCGTGTCGATCATGTCGCCGGGGCCGGGACGGCGAAACATGACCGCGCGCACGTCCGGTTGCGGCGCGGTTTCCGG
>JAWVYG010000130.1:0-6706 GCA_033722815.1 Halioglobus sp. | reverse complement strand
CGACGAATTCGAGGATGACGACGAGTTCGAGGATGACGAATTCGATGGCGTCTGCGGTTCTGGCTCGGATGACGACGACGAAGACGACGAAGACGAGGAAGACGAAGAAGACGAAGAAGACGAAGAAGACGAAGAAGATGAAGAAGATGAAGAAGACGAAGAAGATGAAGAAGATGAGCCGGAGGATGACTCCGGTAACAGCGGTCCCGGCTGACCCGGAGCAGGGGCCTGTTGGCAACGGGCCCCGCCCTGTTCGCCGTTTCTCTGCAGCGACGCGGTAGTGCCGCGAAGAAATAGCCCGCGCCTGGCGGGCAGTCCGTGATCTGCGTATAGTTGCGGACACAGCGTTGCTAACCGCGCGCAACCGGGAGTCGCCTTCATCGAGGTGCCCCGTTAATCGATCCAGCACCTGGCCATCGCCCCTGGTCCGCAATGCCCGAATCAGATTCACCTGGTGAGTTAGTCCTTCCCGAGATCGTCGCTGCCGCGAAGACAGCGGCGTTCGCAGCGAACGGCTGCCTGTTCCGGCAGGGAGACAGCTGCGAGAACTACCTGGTGCTCAAGAGCGGCTCGATCAAGGTGTTCGCCCGCTCCCCGGGCGGCAAGGAGATCCTGCTGTACAGGGTTCTCCCCGGCGATATCTGCGTTTTGACCACTTCCTGCCTGTTGTCGGGCAGCCGGTACCCGGCTGAGGCCCTGACCGAAACGGACGTATCCGCCGCGGTAATCCCACGTGCGGATTTCGAGCGGCATTTGCGTGAGTCCGAGGAGTTCAGGACGTTTGTCCTGTCCAGTTACGGCGAACGTATCGCGGATCTGATTGCACTCGTGGAGCAGGTGGCGCTGGCGAGTATCGAACAGCGCCTCGTTCAGTACCTGCTGCAGTACGCGGGAACCGATGGTCGGGTCAGTGCGACCCACCAGGACATCGCCACCGAAATAGGCTCCGTGCGCGAGGTTGTCAGCCGGCACCTGCGAGCTTTCTCCGAGCGGGGCTGGATTGACACGGGCAGGGGAAGCATCCGTTTGCTGGACATAAGCGCGCTGCAGGACCTGGCAGGCGAAGCGCAATAATCTGTCGCTGTGTGACATTATCACTGAAGGCGCCCGGGAGACTCCGGACAATGGATCGCGTGGAGCAATCAGACGAAGGAGGTTTCCATGAAGAACGAAGGCACGCTCGACCGGGTTATCAGGGTAGTGCTCGGACTCGCGCTACTGAGCCTGGTATTCGTCGGGCCGCAGACGCCCTGGGGATACGTCGGGCTCGTTCCGCTGCTTACCGGTCTTGTCGGATTCTGCCCCCTGTACAGGATTTTCGGTCTCAACACCTGCCCCCTGCGCAATGACCAGGGTCCGGGTAAGCCCGCCGGTAGCTGAACCAGCTCGCCCCCTTCGGTTCACGTATCCTGCCGGAGGCAGACGTCATCCGGGAGCCGGGTGGCGTCAGCCGCAGTCCTTGCGCAACTGTGCGGCCAGGTCCAGGAAGTCTTCCGCCACGTACGTCCAGTCACCTTCGGGATAGATCTCCGCCGCGTCGATGTAGCTTGCCCCGGGCTCCGGATCGCGAGGTTTGGTCGCTCCGCCGAATTCATCCGGGCGCGGGACGAAGGCGGTCTGCATGCCGTGCCCCGCTGCGAAGGCGAGGTCGACCTGGTGGGCGGCCACCATGCACACCTGTGCGGGATCCAGTGCCAGCGCCGCCACCGACCCGGTGTAGGTCTTCGGGTGCGGTTTGTAGAAACCTGAGACCGAGGCGCCGAGGACAATGTCCCATGGCAGCCCGGCGTTGCGCGCCAGCCGCACCATATCGGCAAAGTTGCCGTTGGACAGCGGCGCGATGATGGCCAGCTCGCGGATCGCCCTCAGCCCGGCTATCGTGTCCGGCCACGGCTCCAGCTTCTCCCAGGTGTCGACCAGCGTCTCCAACTCGGCGGCGCTGACCTCGACCGGGAAATGCTGCGCGAGCAGTTGCTCCAGGTTGGCGCGGTTGATGTCCCGCAGTGGCACAAACTCGCTCTCCTGCATCGCCTGGGTCGCGGTGGCGATGACGTACGCCGTGCGCCATTCAATCGCGAGGCGACCGGCGTCACAATCGACTCCCCTGGCCTGCGCGAGTGCACTGAAGGCGCGGCTGAAGGGCGCGTAAAAGTCGCAAACGGTGCCGAAGGTGTCGAACAGTACCGCGCGCACCTTGACGGTCCCGCGGGGCGGAGAGCGGGAGGGCATGGGTTCCAGCATGGTGCTTCCCTGGGCGGCGCCTCGCGGTTTTGGATTACCCGATCTTACCCCCGCATGCGCGCTTTGTAAGCCGTTGAGTTGGCTGGCCGGCATGCGGCCTGTCCGCATTTTGTGACCGGCTGGTCAGCTTTTCGAATTTGCAGTACGATGACCCTCCCAAAACCAGTGCCGGTGTTTCGCTTGAATCGCTTTGTGCAAAAGTGCTTCCTCCCCACACTGCTGTGTCTGCTACTGGCCGCCTGCGAGTCACCTGTGCTCGAGCCTTTGGCCCCTGGCACCGTGACCGACTGGCCCGCCTACGGTGCCACGCCCGGCGGCACGCACTTCTCCGCCGCGAACCAGATCACCCCGGACAATGTCGCGCACCTGGAAGTGGCCTGGCAGCACCGTTCAGGCGACTTCCGCGAGGCCCGGCGCACGAAGGAGGGCGGTTATACGCAGAGCTCCTTCCAGACCACGCCGATCGTGGTGGGCGACCGCCTGTACTACTGCACGCCCTTCAACCGCGTGTTCGCCCTGCATGCCGAGACCGGTGAAGAAATCTGGTCCTATGACCCGCAGGTCAACATGGACGATACCCCCGTGCTGCCCAACTGCCGCGGGGTCAGCCACTGGTCCTCCGGGGAGCAGGGCGTGTGTGAGCAGCGCATCCTCGTGGGCACGTTTGACGCGCGGCTGCTCGCGCTGGACGCGCGAACCGGCAAGCCCTGCACGGACTTCGGCGACGGCGGCCAGGTCGATACCTCCGAGGGCCTGGCCGAGCATAATCCGGCCGAGTACGGCATTACCTCACCCCCGGCCATCCTCGGGGACCGGCTGATCACCGGCTCCATGGTGCTGGACAACCAGCGCACGGACGCGCCGGGCGGTATCGTGCGCGCCTACAACGTGCGCACGGGCGCATTGGAGTGGGTATTCAACCCGGTTCCGCCGGGGCTGCCACAGCGCAATGCCGACGGCACCTGGCTGTCCGGTACCACCAACGTCTGGTCGATCATCGCCGTCGACGAGGCGCGCAACCTGGTCTTCCTGCCCACGGGAAACACCAACCCGGATTTCTTCGGCGGCCACCGCCGCGGGCTGGAGAGTGACCTGGAGAATGGATTGGACCATTACTCGAGTTCGGTGGTGGCCCTGCACGGCGACAGCGGCGCCGTGGCCTGGCACTTCCAGACGGTGCACCACGACATCTGGGACTACGACACGCCGGCGCAACCCACCCTGGTCGATCTCGAGGTAGACGGGACCAGCGTGCCCGCCCTGGTGCAGGTCACGAAGATGGGCCTCACTTATGTGCTCAACCGCGAAACGGGAGAGCCGATCTGGCCGGTTGAGGAGCGGCCTGTGCCGCAGGGTGGGGCCGTGCCCGAGGAATACCTCTCGCCGACACAGCCCTACCCGACCCACGTACCGGCCATGACGCAGGACCGGCTGACACCGGACGACGCCTGGGGCTTCACGTTCTGGGACCGCGGCAAGTGCCGATCCTACCTCGAGGACCTCAACTACGAGGGCCGTTTCACGCCGCCTTCGATCAACGGCAGCATCAGCTTCCCCGGCACCGCCGGTGGCAACAACTGGGGCTCGCCGGCCATTGATCCCGAGACGGGCGTCATGGTGGTGTTCACCACCCGTGTGCCGGGCTATATCCGGCTCAAGCCGCGCGCCGAATGCGACGGCGCCCTGCAGCCGCAGGCCGGCACCCCGTATTGTGTCGACACCGGCTTCCTGATGTCGCCCCTGGGTATGCCCTGCACCCCGCCGCCCTGGGGTACGCTGGACGCGGTCGACCTGGTGGCGGGCGAGCACCTGTGGAGCGTGCCGCTGGGCACCTCGCGCTATCTCGCGCCGTTCCCGTTCTGGTGGATCAAGGGACTGCCCGGCTCCGCCGCGCCCATGATGACCGACACCGGGCTGGTGTTTTCCGGTGTTTCCAACGACCATATCCTGCGGGCTTTCAGCGTGGCGAGTGGCGAACAGCTGTGGCAGGCGGAGCTGCCCACGGCGGGCAACGCCCTCCCCATTACCTACCAGGTACGCCCGGACGGGCGGCAGTTCGTGGTGATCACCGCCGGTGGTCACTGGAGCGGCGGCAGTCCGCCCGGTGACCACGTCATCGCCTTTGCGCTGCCCACGGCAGCGGCGGGCGCGAAAGAGTAAGCACAAGGAATCCCACTATGAAGCTGTTGCAGCACACCCGTTACCTTGTTTTTGCGCTGGCCGCACTGGCACCGGCCGCCGTAGCCTGGGAGATGCCGCGCACGGCGGACGGCAAGCCCGATTTCACCGGCGTGTGGCAGGTGCTGAATACCGCGAACCAGTCGCTGGAGGCGCATACAGGGCGTGCGGCCCAGGTGATGCGCGAAGGGCGCGTGGTGCCCGTGCCCGCCAAGGAACTGGTTGCCCTGGGCGCCGTGGGCGCACTGCCGCCCAGCATCGGCGTGGTCGACGGTGACGTGATCCCCTACAAGGAAGAGGCGCTGGCGCAGCGCGAGGAAAACCGCGAGAACTGGATTACCGCGGATCCGGAGGTGTACTGCTACCTGCCGGGCATACCGCGCGCCACCTACATGCCGCACCCGTTTCGCATCGTGCACAACGCCGATGCGCTGCTGTTTTCCTACGCCTACGCCGGCGCCGTGCGCAACGTGGCGCTGAAGGATCCCGGCCCGGCGCCCATCGATTCCTGGATGGGCCAGTCCTGGGCGCGCTGGGAGGGCGACACGCTGGTGATCGAGAGCAGCGGCTTCAACGATCGCACCTGGTTCGACCGCGCGGGCAATTACCACAGCGACAAGCTGAAGGTGACCGAGCGCTTTACCCGCACCAGTGAGCACACCATCGATTACTCCGCCACCATGGAGGATCCCGAGGTATTCACCCGTGCGTGGACGATCCGCATGCCCCTGTACCGCCGTGTGGGGCCCGACGAGAACATGTTGCAGTTCAATTGCGTGGAGTATGTCGAGGAGTTGATGTACGGGCACCTGCGCAAGGAACCGCTCGACTGAGGTGGTCGCCATGCCTGTGAGATACGTAGCCATTGCCTGTTTGTTCCTGTCCTGCGCGGCGTCCGCCGAGCAGTGGCAGCTGCCGCGCATGCCCTGGGGTGATCCCGACCTGCAGGGCATCTGGACCAGTGCCACCGTCTCCAGCCTGACGCGGCCTGACGAAATCGAGAAGCTCGTGCTGACCGAGGCGCAGGCCGCGTTCATCGAGAAGACCGGCGCCGAGCGTTTGGAACAGATCGACAACCTGCCCGAGGGCGATCTCAAGGCGGGGGAGAACGTCGGCGGTTACAACGCCGCCTGGCTCGACCCGGGTACCCGCGTGCTGCGGGTCAGGGGCGAGCCGCGCAGTTCCATCATCGTCGATCCCGAGGACGGCCAGGTGCCCTATACCATCGTGGGGCGCGGCAAGTTCTACTGGAACGTCGGGCGCATGATGATGCGCGAGAACAATCCCGAGGAGCGGCCCAACGGGGAGCGCTGCACGGTGGGATTCGGCTCCACCGGCGGGCCGCCGATGGTGCCGGTGCTGTACAACAACAACTACCAGTTCGTGCAGAGCGAGGACAACGTGTTCATCCTGGTGGAGATGAACCACAACGTGCGCACCGTGCGCATGAACGGCAAGCCGCTGCCGTCGGCGGTGCGTCCCTGGCTGGGGGATTCCATCGGGCACTGGGAGGGCGACACCCTGGTGGTGCGCACCACGCAGTTCCACCCGCAGCAGAACCTGCGGCTGGCCATCAAGCACCAGTTCATGATGACGCCCGACAGCGTGGTGGAAGAGCGCTTTACCCGGCTGGGTGAACATGAAATCCTGTACGAGTTCACCGTGACCGACGACAGCATCTACACGCAGCCCTGGCGCGGGGAGATGACGCTGCGCAGCAGCGAGGGGCCGATCTACGAATACGCCTGCCACGAGGGCAACTACGCCCTGCCGAATATCCTGGCCGGCGCCAGGCAGGAAGAGGAGGAATAGAGCATGCTTACCCTGAGGAAACTGGCCTGGCTGGGCCTGGCGCTGGCGGGCGGCCTGCTGTCCTGGCAGGCCTTCGGGCACCACGCGTTCTCCGCGGAATTCGACAAGGACTCGCCGGTAACGCTGGAGGGCGTCGTGTCCAAGGTGGAGTGGATCAATCCCCATGCCTGGATCCACCTTGATGTCGTCGGTGACGACGGCGATACCGTGGCCTGGATGGTCGAGGGCGGCACGCCCAACACCCTGCTGCGCTCGGGCATCCACAAGAACTCCCTGCCGATCGGCAGTGAGATCCGGGTGCGCGGTTACCAGGCCAAGGACAAGCGCTGCCAGCCGGCCTGCAAGGCCAACGGCCGCGACCTGATCTTCGCCGACGGACGCAAGGTGTTCATGGGCTCCTCCGGCACGGGCGCGCCGAAGGACGGCTCCGATCCAAGGGAGCGCTGATGCGGCCTCGCCCTGTCGCCGCTGAAGG
>JAWVYG010000129.1:0-6710 GCA_033722815.1 Halioglobus sp. | reverse complement strand
TTTCCCTGCCCGGTCGCCTTCGACCAGCCGCTCAACGCCGTCACCTTCAGCTCTCGTCACCTGGAGGCGGAGCTGGTGCGCAGCGAGGATGACCTGCACGACTTCCTCAAGCTCGCGCCCTACTACCTGGTGATCGAACCCCAGGCGGCGACCATGAGCATCACCCACCGCATCCGCGAAATCCTGGGCGACGACTTCCGCGAGGAAATGCCCAGCTTCGAGGAACTCACCGGGCTGCTGAACATGTCCGCCCGCACGCTCCGCCGACGCCTGGAAAAGGAGGGCACCTCCTACCAGCGCATCAAGGACAACGCCCGCCGCGACGCCGCGATCAGCATGCTCAGCCGCGACGGCATGACCGTCAGCGAAGTCGCCGAGATGGTCGGCTTCTCCGATCCCAGCGCCTTCCACCGCTCCTTCAAGAAATGGACCGGCCAAAGCCCCGGCTCCTACCGCTAACCGCACTTAAATCCAGCGAACAGACCCCTCGGCGTTTCCAGGAAAACCGAGACTCAAAGTGATGTGAAGGGCCACCTCGGGTAAGCGCCCCATCCAATAGACCGAAGAAACGTCTCAGCGGACGCAGGCCGAGGCGAAACCGAAACCGAAACCTAACGAGATGTGAAGGGCCGCCACGGGTAAACGCCCCAACGAATAGAAGCGAAGAAAAGTCTCAACCGGTTCAAGACGAGGCAAAATCGTGGAGAAAAGCGGAGCGTACACGGAAGTACGTGAGCATTTTCTCCACGATTTTAACGAAGTATTGGGCCGGTTGAGGCTTTTCCCTGCCTACTCTGACCAATCCAGGGGGGTGGTGCGCCAGTGTCGGTCCCATGCGTTATATACCTTGTTGCTGTAGATTCTGCTCCCCACACTCCCGTTATACCGCGCCAACGCCTTATGCAGCCGCCCCTTCTCCCGCTGCAGGTAGAACTGCAGGATGCGGCAGCCGTACTCGAAATTGGTCAGGTTGTGGGTCAGGTTGTCGTCGGGGCGGCCGATCTCGTCCTTCCAGAACGGCATCACCTGCATCATGCCCTGGGCGCCCACGCGGGAGACCGCGAAGCGGTCGAAGTGGCTCTCCACCTCGATCACCGCCAGCACCAGTTCCGGCGGCAGGTCCGCCTTGGTGGCGGCGGCGTGGATCTGTTTCAGCAGCCGCAGGCGCCGCTGCGGCTCGTCGACGAAACGCGACAGCCGCTGGGACATGTCCACCAGCCAGACCTCGGCGTCGTAGCGATCCTCGAAACTGTCGGCGCCGCTGATGGTGGTTTCCAGGAAGTCGCGCAACGCCGCGCGCTCGGCGGGATCATCCGGTTGGGCGTGGACACTGCCGCACAGTGCCAGCGTGGCCAGCAGCAGGCAGTACAGCGTGCGCCGCACGGCGTCGCCTGCCGCGCGCCGCTCAGCCCAGCCGCGACAGCAGGAAGTCCAGGATGTCATCCCGGGGCACCAGCTGGGAGTCTTCGTCCCGCCGGCCCTTGTACTCGATGTTGTTCTCCGCCAGCGCGCGATCGCCGATGACGATGCGGTGGGGGATGCCGATCAGTTCCATGTCGGCAAATTTTACACCGGGGCGCTCGTTGCGATCGTCCAGCAGCACGTCGACGCCCGCGTCCAGCAGCTTGCCGTACAGCTCCTCGGCGCAGGCGGCCACGGCCTCGGACTTCTGCATGTTCAGCGGCACGATGGCGAGCTGGAATGGCGCCATGGCCTGCGGCCAGGCGATGCCGCGCTCATCGTGGTTCTGCTCGATGGCCGCCGCGACGATACGGCTGACCCCGATGCCGTAGCAGCCCATGGTCACAGTGATGTTCTTGCCGTTCTCGTCCAGCACCTGTGCGCCCATGGCGGCGCTGTACTTGGTGCCGAGCTGGAAGATGTGCCCGACCTCGATGCCGCGCTTGATCTGCAGCCGGCCGCTGCCGTCGGGGCTGGGATCGCCGGCTACCACCTCGCGCAGGTCGGCCGTTTCCCCCGGCGGGCAGTCCCTGTCCCAGTTGACGCCGGTCAGGTGCCAGCCGTCCTCGTTGCCGCCGCAGGCAAAGTCCGCCAGCTGCGCCGCCGCGCGGTCGACGTACACGGGAATAGCGAGCCCGACGGGGCCGAGTGAGCCGAAGCCGGCGCCGCAGGCGCTGCGCACCTTGCCTTCGTCCGCCATCTGCAGCGGCGCAGCCACCCCGGGCAGCTTCTCGGCCTTGATGTTGTTGAGCTGGTGGTCGCCGCGCAGCACCAGCGCCACCAGGCTGCCTCCCTCGTCGCCGTTCACCACCAGGGTCTTCAGGCTTTGCCGCGGCTCGATGGACAGGAACTCGGCCAGCGCGTCGATGCTGGTCACGCCCGGCGTGGCCACGCGCTGCATCTGCGCCCCGGGGGCCGGCCGCGGTTCCGTCGGGGCCAGCGCCTCCGCCATTTCCACGTTGGCGGCGTAGTCGCTGCCGTCGGAGAAGGCGATGGCGTCCTCGCCGGACTCGGCGAGTACGTGAAACTCGTGGGAGCCGCTGCCGCCGATACTGCCGGTGTCGGCGATGACGGGACGAAACTCGAGATCCAGGCGCGAGAAAATGGCCGAGTAGGCGTCGAACATGCACTGGTAGGTCTCTTCCAGCGAGGCCTGGTCGACGTGAAAGGAGTAGGCGTCCTTCATCAGGAACTCGCGCGAACGCATGATGCCGAAGCGCGGCCGGATTTCATCGCGCACCTTGGTCTGGATCTGGTAGAGGTTCACGGGCAGCTGTTTATAGCTCTTGATTTCATCACGGACCAGTGCCGTTATAACTTCTTCGTGGGTCGGGCCGAGGCAGAAGTCGCGCTGGTGCCTGTCCTGTATGCGCAAGAGTTCCGGGCCGTACTGTTCCCAGCGCCCGGATTCTTCCCATAATTCAGCGGGTTGCACTACGGGCATGCTGACTTCCTGCGCACCGGTGCGATCCATCTCCTGCCGCACGATGCGCTCGACCTTGCGCAGTACACGCAGTCCCAGCGGCAGCCAGGTGTACAGTCCCGCGGCGAGTTTGCGGATCAGCCCGGCACGCAACATCAGCTGGTGGCTGACAACCTCCGCATCCGCGGGCGTTTCTTTCTGCGTGGCGATGAGATAGTTGCTGGTGCGCATGAACTCTCCGGTGTCAGCAATTTTTACGAGGCGTCGTCGCTCGCCTCGACGTTGCGACGCTGCACGGTGCGCAGCGCTGCGGCGAAAGAGCGTCAAGTTTACGTGTGAACCGCCGGACGGTACAGCGCGGGGGCGGCGTCAAAATGCACAGGCCGCGCGTTCTCGTCTGCACCGCATTGATGCAGATCACTCGCGGCGGGCGCTGACACTGAAAAAACAGGGGTTTTTTTACAGTCGACGCGAGAAAACGCTTGTATTGTAGCGTTTTCTTGATTATATATTGCGTGTTCCTGGCAGCAGCTGATCTTCGAGGGGTTTTTTGGAAGGGGGGCGGTCCGGGTCCAAGGGAAATCCACCAAAACTTTTAGGGAAGGTTAGATAAAAAATGGCAACCAGAAAAGCAGCGAAGAAAAAGGCTCCGGCAAGAAAGGCGGCGAAGAAGAAGGCTCCGGCACGCAGGAAGGCAGCCAAGAAAGCAGCACCGAAGAAGGCAGCCCCCGCTATCAGGGACAAGATGACCAAGAGCCAGATCGTCGGCAGCATCGCTGACAGCACCGGCCTGTCCAAGAAAGAGGTCGGCTCTGTCATGGACGAGTTGGAGACGCTGATCGAGCGCAGCATCAAGAAGCGCTCAGCCGGCGAGTTCACCGTGCCTGGCCTGATGAAGATCACCACCGTGAAGAAGCCCGCTCGCAAGGCGCGCAAGGGCATCAACCCCTTCACCGGCGAAGAGACCGTGTTCAAGGCGAAGCCCGCCAGCATCGCGGTCAAGATTCGCCCGCTGAAGAAGCTCAAGGAGTACGCTTCCTCGTAAGAGGTTGCCGAAGTCGGCCCGCCCCGGCGGGTCGACGACCCTCCCTCCCGCGTATGCGCCGCCCGGCGCAGGGCCTTTCTGCCCCCTTTAATACCATCCGACCGTGCTTGGCCTGCCCGCTGGCTTGCGTTAGAATTCGCGCCTCGATTTTTCTCTCTTTTGCATTGGATTTTGGTGGAGTTATTCCATGCCGATCTATGAATACCAGTGCCAGAACTGCGGCAACGAGCAGGAGGTACTGCAGAAGCTGAGCGATGCGCCGCTGGTCGACTGTGCCGCCTGTGGCCAGCCCGCCATGAAGAAAAAGGTGTCCGCGGCAGCCTTCCGCCTCAAGGGCGGCGGCTGGTACGAGACCGACTTCAAGACCGGCGACAAGAAGAACCTCGCGGGCGACGGCGGCTCGAAGGATGCCGCTGGCAAGTCGGGCGACAGCGCCGGCGGTTCCGGTGACAGCGCAAAGGGCGACGCCAAGGGCGAGACGAAAAAAGCCAAGAGCGAAAGCAAACAATCAGCCTGAGACGGGCGCCGGCCCGGGCCAGGCAAGCAGACGGATGCCAGCTATGCGCACGCATTATTGTGGTGCTCTCACCACAGCGAATATCGATGACACGGTCACCCTGTGTGGTTGGGTCGACCGCCGCCGCGACCACGGCGGGGTGATCTTCCTCGATCTTCGCGATCGCCAGGGCATCGTCCAGGTGGTATTCGACCCCGACACCGAGGAACACTTCGAACGGGCGGACCGGGTGCGCAGCGAATACGTGCTGCAGGTCACCGGCCGGGTGCGGGCGCGTACGCCGGAAACGGTCAACCCGTCGATGGCGACCGGCGAGATCGAGGTGCTGGGCAAGGAGCTGGAGATACTGAACAGCTCCGAGACGCCTCCCTTCCAGTTGGATGAGTACACCCACGTCGGCGAGGACGTGCGCCTGCACTATCGCTACATGGACCTCAGACGCCACGAGATGCAGGAGCGCCTGATCCAGCGCTCGAAAATCACATCAAAGGTACGGCGCTTCCTCGACGACGAGGGCTTCCTGGATATCGAAACGCCTATCCTGACCCGGGCCACCCCCGAGGGCGCGCGTGACTACCTCGTGCCCAGCCGCACGCACCCGGGCCAGTTCTTCGCGCTGCCGCAGTCGCCGCAGCTGTTCAAGCAGCTGCTCATGGTGTCCGGCTTCGATCGCTACTACCAGATCGCCAAGTGCTTCCGCGACGAAGACCTGCGGGCCGATCGCCAGCCGGAGTTCACCCAGATCGATATCGAGATGGCTTTCCTCGGTGAAGACGAGATCATGGAGATCACCGAGCGCATGGTGCGCGAGCTGTTCGACAGCGTGCTCGACGTGCAGCTGCCCGCGTTTGTGCATATGACCTACGCCGAGGCGATGGAGAAGTACGGCTCGGACAAGCCGGACCTGCGCATCCCGCTCGAGCTGGTCAGCGTGGACGACCTGATGCAACAGGTGGAGTTCAAGGTCTTCAAGGGTCCGGCGGACGACCCCGCCGGGCGTGTCGCGGCCCTCAAGGTCACCGGCGGCGCCACCATCAGCCGCAAGGAAATCGACGACTACACCGACTACGTCGGCATCTACGGCGCCAAGGGCCTGGCCTGGATCAAGGTCAACGATATCGACGCCGGCGTCGAGGGCCTGCAATCGCCCATCCTCAAGTTCATGCCGGACGACATCGTCGCGCAGATGATGCAGCGCCTCGGCGCCGCCAACGGCGATATCGTGTTCTTCGGCGCCGATCGCGAGAAGATCGTCAACGAGGCGCTCGGCGCACTGCGCATCAAGGTCGCAGAGGACCTGGGCCTGGTTGCCGAGGGCTGGGCGCCCCTGTGGGTGGTGGACTTCCCGATGTTCGAGGACGATGGTGAGGGTGGCCTGACGCCGCTGCACCATCCGTTCACCGCGCCGGCCTGTTCCGCGCAGGAGCTGCTGGCCAACC
The DNA here is from genome assembly GCA_033722815.1 of Halioglobus sp. Lineage (GTDB taxonomy): Bacteria > Pseudomonadota > Gammaproteobacteria > Pseudomonadales > Halieaceae > Marimicrobium. The sequence continues at coordinate 825 of JAWVYG010000129.1, read as the reverse complement.
CGTCACAGGCGCTGTCGCGCGCCTACGACATGGTGCTCAATGGCTGCGAGCTGGGCGGCGGCAGTATCCGTATCCACCAGCGCGAGACGCAGGAGGCGGTGTTCGGCATCCTCGGGATCGACGACGAGGAGGCGAGCGAGAAATTCGGCTTCCTGCTCAAGGCGCTGCAGTACGGCGCGCCGCCCCACGGCGGGCTGGCCTTCGGCCTTGACCGCCTGGTCATGCTGATGACTGGCACGCACTCCATTCGCGACGTCATCGCCTTCCCCAAGACCCAGACGGCCCACTGCGTGATGACCGATGCGCCGGGTGACGTGGACGCGAAACAGTTGCGGGAACTGAACATCCGCCTGCGCCAGAGCGCCGCAGAGGCGAAACAGGCGCAGTAGCCGCATAAAGGAAGGAAGACGCGATGGCCGGCCACAGTAAATGGGCGAATATCAAGCACCGCAAGGCGGCCCAGGACGCCAAGCGCGGTAAGGTCTTCACCAAGCTGATCCGCGAGCTGGTGGTCGCCGCCAAGCAGGGCGGGCCGGCCCCCGAGGACAACCCCCGCCTGCGTGCCGCGGTGGACAAGGCCCTCGGCTCCAACATGACCCGCGACACCATCGACCGCGCCATCGCCCGCGGCGCCGGCACCAACGAAGCGGACAATATGGAGGAGCTGACCTACGAGGGCTACGCGCCCGGCGGCATCGCCGTCCTCGTCGAGGTCATGACCGACAACCGCAACCGCACGGTCGCCGAGGTCCGCCACGCGTTCACCAAGCGCGACGGCAATCTGGGCACCGACGGCTCCGTCGCCTATCTCTTCACCCGCAAGGG